>CAYYRY010000018.1:14124-16800 GCA_964474245.1 uncultured Ruminococcus sp.
GATGTTGGTACCGCCGAGGTCTACTCCGATATAGTACATTGTTAATACCGTGCCTTTCGTGAGAATATATATTAATATACCCTTATTATAAATATTTGTAAACGGTTTGTCAACGGGTTTTGCAATAACTTAATTGATTTTTTTGAATTATATTCCGAAATATCATGAAAACGAGGTGTGATAGCCTGAAAAGTGGGTAATAAGTGGAAAAATAATAAAATTTGTGCAAAATGTATAAGTGTAGAAATTGTGGCGCCAAATTTGTGCAACTTGAACAACATGGGGTATACAAAAATTCTACAGTCATCCATAAAATGGAAGTATAAGGCATCAGGTGGGTAAAATAAATTTACTTTAAATTGCAGAATCACGATACAAATTCTGTATATTGTTGTGTCTCCGACAACATACGCAATAAATATTGGCAGATTACATCTGGTGCGGTAAATTAAATTTACCGTATTTAGGGGAGTAATGGATCGTGATGAGTCGGGGATGGTCGGGTGAAGTTGAAGACTTTTCGAGCGCGTGGTAAACGGGTGTGCAAAGACTGTATTTGCTTGAACGGGAGATTTCTGAATAATGACGTGAATACTTGACTTTTTTGAACGAATATGGTATTATAACTATATCTAAAAGAAGATAAAGTGTACAAATATGTGCACTTTCGTGTCGGTGTTCGCACAGATCCGACACCTTCACCTGCAGATTCCGGTGAGTTTCACCGGGTTTGCAATCAAAATGTAATTGCTGCGCCGTGGTGTGTGGACGGCGTCGGCAGAAGGAGAAACATTATGAGCAATACCAAAAGCCGGAAGTTACTATCGATAATCCTGGCTGTTCTTATGGCATTCAGCACGTTTGTCGTGCCTGTGTTTGCTGACGGAACGCAGGTGACGGACGGTTCCGACAATGCTTCGGGTACGGGAGATCAGACCGGCAGCGGCGAATCATCTTCCCTGACGAATATCAAGGAGCTTATGTCTACTCCCACATATGCGGAGTATATCGAATCCTACAAGACTGCTGCTCACCCCAAGGAAACGATTTCCTTTGGTGCAGAAGAGCTTGACAAGGAAAAATCAACAAGTGACGTAGAGGTACTTGATGAGTATAAGGGCAGAAAGGATGTAATCAGCACCGGAGAAGGTGGAAAGGTTACATTTAATATTAATATATCTGCCGGTCAGCAGGGTCTTTACAGTCTCCGTTGGGACTATATGCCCTCTGAGTCCAACAGTACCGTTAACATCGAACGCATACTTTATGTAAACGGTAAGGTTCCCTTTACTGAAGCGAGAAACATCGTTATGACGAAACGTTGGGAAGTTGAGTATGCCGAAGACGGTCGTTTTGAGGTGGACCAGAACGGTAATGAGATCCGTCCCGATAAGCATGTTGCTTATGAGTGGCAAAACTTCATGTTCCGCGACTATAACGGATTCTACAATGAGCCTCTTACCGTTTATCTTGAAGAGGGCGAGAACACCATCGCGCTCGAGGCTTCAAGACACGGCGCGCTGTTTGCTAATTTTGAGCTCTTCCAGTATGAAGCTCCCAAGTCTTATGAAGACGTTATGAAGGAGTATGAGAAGAAGGGCTATCAGAATGCTACCGGTTCGTTTACAATCGACGGTGAGACTCCCATCGCTGTTTCCAGCAACCAGATATACCCCGATAACGACCCTGTATCTTCCGCAACAGATCCTCAGAGCCCTGATTCTACCAAGAGAAATATTATCTTCACCTCTCTCATCGGCGAATGGCTTGAGTATGAGCTTCCCGTTGAGGAAAGCGGAATCTACACTCTGATGTTCAGGTTCAGACAGGACGTCTCTGCGTCTCCCGTTAACAGAAAGTTCTACATTGACGGTGAGGTTCCGTATGATATTGCCGAAAACATCAAGTTCGGATTTGCTGATAAGTGGCAGACGGGAAATGTTGCAAGCGGTGACAAGACATTTAAGGTATACCTTGAAAAGGGAGTTCACACACTCCGCATTGAGGTAACCCTCGGTGATATCGGCGAGATGCTCCGCCGTGCATCTGCAGTTCAGTCTGCTCTTAATACAGACTACCTTGAGATCCTCCGCCTTACCGGTGCTACTCCCGATGAATACCGTGACTACGGTTTCTCAAGAGTAATGCCCGATACCATGCGTGACCTTGTTGACCAGGCTAAGGAAATTTACGCAATCGTTGAATACCTTGAGACAGAAGGTCAGCTGAGTGAAGCTTCTTCATCTCTTAAGCAGATCGCAGACCGTGCTCATTCAATGGGTACAGATGAAGACAACGTTGCTAAGAATCTTGATGGTCTTAAGAGCGACCTTTCCACTCTTGCTACATGGGTAAGCGGTATGCTTAGCCAGTACCTTGAGATCGACTATATCACAGTTCAGTCTCCCGATGCTAAGATTCCGAAGGCTGAAGCAGGATTCTTCGCAGGTACATGGTTTGAGATCCGCAAGTTTATTGCAAGCTTCTACGTTGACTACAACTCCCTCGCAGGTGCAGAGGACACAGAGCTTGTTGTAAACGAGCCTGTTGAAGCATGGACAGCTTCCAGCCGTGACCATGCGCAGATCATCAAGGATTACGCTAACGATACATTTACCATCGAAACAGGGGTTCCCGTTACCGTTAAGCTCGTTGCGGGCGGTACACTTCTTCCGT
>CAYYRY010000019.1:0-16215 GCA_964474245.1 uncultured Ruminococcus sp.
ACACCGACGGAAATATTGACAAAAGCCGCCTGCCACTTCTCAAGCAGATAATCGATGAAACCGGCGCCTCTGTCGTTCTGTCCAGCTCATGGAGACGACATTGGAGCAAAGCTCCCGAGATGCGTGACTCCATCGGAAACGAACTCGAAGAAACGTTCAGCAGAGCAGGTATTTCCATATACGATAAGACGCCACATCTCGGTGACCGTGCCGATGAGATCAGCGCATGGCTTAAGCAGAATCCGGATGTCACAGCCTACGTTATCCTTGACGATATTTTTTCCGGTTGGGGTGAGCTGTCAGATCATCTGGTAAGAACGAACAGCAGGATCGGCAGAGGACTCGGCATATCGCACGTCTATGCCGCAATCCGATTACTTAAAGAATAAAAACGTCAAAGCATCCACGGAAAGCCTCTGTTCTCCGTGGATGCTTTTATGCTGTTATTTAATACCAAGTCCCGCACGTACAATAAGAGCCAGACCAATGAGCATTATGATTACCGGTCCGAAAGCCATGACAAGGGCAAACAATTCACCCACAGTCGCAACCAATAACGGCAGGTTTACACCTATTAAGGATACGACTACTATGTAAATGATCACGGAACCTATAACCTTCCAGAATGCACACATCAAGGCAACGACTATTCCCGTGCCAATAAAAATTTTATTGGCGTGCTTGGTAATAGCTGCAAATATCATCGGCAGCGGCAAAGACAGTGTCAGAAGCGAGACTACCACACTTATTACCGTACGTACCGTTTCATGCGATTCGATTGACTGATATATTACCGAAAGTACGCCAAACGTTATAAGCTCGGCAGCCATATAAGTGAATATCTTTCCGAATTGACTCGTTCCCCGTGCCGGCGTTGTAGGCAGAAGCTCTCTCACAAGATGTGCCCCCACCATAAGGAACAGCAGATGGAAAAGTTCTTCAACAAAATACTGCACGTCGGATTTCAAAACTGTGATCGCATCGTTGCCGTCGCTCACAAATTTGAAAAAAGGAATGAATTTGCCTACGGCTTCACCGAAGGTGTTACCCATTGAATCGCTGACTACACCCTCGGATGTTCCGGTTATAATTCCAAGCAGTAGTATCAGCGCAAATGCTGCAATCATGCTTAGCGCCGCTGAAGCATCCGCACTGAAATTCGGCGCACAGCCCGGAATCAGCATTCTCATGAAAATTCCGAACAGCAGTATTACTACACCAATTACAATACCTACAGATACTACGGTAAAAAATGCTCCGCCCATATTTATTCTCCGTCAAAATTCGAGTATTAAATCTATTTGTCCAAATACTTCATCCGCAGATTCAGTTCTTGCCAAGTATCTTTAGTGTATAATAATCCGGTTTCCCGTCGTAGAATTTGTCAAGGACCTTTTGGAAAACCGAGTTTTCACCGCATACCACAGCAAACAGGGTCATGGATGACCTCAGCTTCTTATCATCGGGACTTCCGAAAACCCCGTTAGGATCGGATATATTCAGTTCCAGCAAAGCCGAGGATATTTCAACAAGATGAGTATACAGAAGCTCATCAGCTACGTAAGCCTTGGCTTCTTCTATATCCTCAAGTCCGTAATATGTCGCCATACTGCTTCTGCCACGCTGTTTGAGCTGAGGGAAAATATACCACATCCAGTGGCTTGTTTTTTTGCCGCGGCGGATCTCACCGAGTGCTGTGTCATAGCTTGTTCTGTGAGGTTCATAAAACCTTGAAATAGCGTTGTTCATACAATCACCTTTCACTTGATAAGATAATAAAATAGTTTACTCTAAATAGAATGACAAAATATAATGATCGTCGTTTACCGAATAGAGTATTTCCCCCCTGTTTTTAAGTGCAGGGATGGTACTGCATTTACCTGAGTCTATAAGATCGACACAAGCCCTTTCAAGCTCATAGTATGACGAAAAACGTATATTGATTATATATCTGTCCGCCTGCTCTTCTATGATATCACATATTCCTTCGAAGGTATACGTATCCATTTCGAAATCATTGTACTTAAAGTAATTGTACTTTTCCGCAGTACAATCCGGAACATTAAAGTCGGGGTCAATGGTATGGGTTTTGGTTAAGTCTTCTTCCGTTATGCAGAAATAATCGTACCTTGCTTCATCGTGGGTATAGTCGCTGTCATCCCAAGTGATATCGATAAAGTAGCCTTCGTTCTCAATGAAAATACAGTTCCATGCGTGTGCTTCGCCCGCATCTCCGACTACATAGCGGCAATCATATCCAAGCTCTCTCATGATAAGCTGGAATGCTTTAGCATATCCTGAGCATACTGTTTTACCGTTAATAAGACATCCGTATGCGGAGAATATGTATTCACATGAAGCATTATGAAAGGTCTGATAGTACTGATCAAGGGCATCATGGTCATATATTGCATTCTCGATCAGATAGTCGTGAACGAATTCTATTTTTTCGTAATCCGTTGCAAAGCCTGCAGCCATTGAAGCTACCTTGCTTACAGCGTTATCAAGCTCAGTCTTCTTGCGTTCTTTATCAAGACTGTATTCCCAATAAGCATACTCCATTACTTCAAGCTCCACGTCGCCTTTTATACTGTACGGCATAGCATAAGTCGTAACGTTACAGCCGCACTGGAGCCAGAAATATTCGGGATGATCGTAGGTCAGGGCACAGATTGCTCTGAAGCAGCGGTCAAGATAGTTCTCGTGATACACGTCTTTAAATATGAATTTACTCTCACCGTTTTTCACACCGTCAAGAACTACCTCATATATCATTTTTTCTTCACTTGTCAACTGGCTGTAATAAAGCTTGTCAACGTTCTCGAAATCCTCCGGGTCACGGTTGGGCGTATTATTTACGCCTGCCTGATTTGAATCATCCGGCTTTTCATCTGAAATATCATCGTCATAATCATCGTAATCAGGATACTCATAAGAATAATCGTCTTCATCCGGAGAATATGTCGGTTCATTTTCAAATGCACCCGAAAAGAACGCCGATGCAACTATAGCAATAACAATTACAAGTATATAAGTGAAACAGCCTCTGTTTTTCATGCTACGTTCACCTCACTCTGCATTATCATCGTCGGATTTGTCATCTGCGACATCTTCGTTATCGGGCTCAGCATCCGCATTATCCGACACTATCACTTGATCAGCCGAAGTGACTCCTTCCCAAACCGTTGCCGCCGCATTGGGATGCTTTTCTTTAAGAAGCTTTAATGAGAATTTCACAGAAGCGCTGTCGCGGGATGCTATACGGTCAACGCCGATAAAGCTGAAGCCGTACAATGTAAACACTACAAAATAGAACACCGCGTTAAATGCCCGTGAATTAACTGATCCGGCAAGTAGATATATGCCGGTTACACCAAATGGGATAACAGCACTGAGAAGCAGACGCTGCCATTTACGCTTGAGCTTTATCTTATCAAGCTTACCCTCACCGTAAAGCTTCTCTTCAAGATCACCGGCATTTTGACGTGCGCGCCACATTGTATAGAAATATCCCATAATGATACCGACAAGCAAATGACACGGAATTGAAGATACGCTTCTGAGCACAATGGTATCCCATCCGTTTACCCATGCGTAGCGCACGTTTTCAACAGCCGCAAATCCGAGGGAAACAAATACCGAATATACTATTCCGTCAAACAAATAATTGAAATGCTTATTTTTATGTGTGATAAAAAAGAGCACACACCATTTTAATACCGTCTCCACCAAAGCAACACCAATGAACACGCTCAGTACGCTGTGTAATGCCGCCATTGAAGATGATGTATATGAAACTGAGCCATCGGGAGAAAAGCTTTGGAAGCCGACGAAAATTCGGTCAAGTCCATTACAAACAAGTTTTTGCATAAGCAAAGCAGGTATATATGCAACTGCACCTGCCGCAAAAAGCAATGCCAACAGCCAGATCGGTTCTTTCTCGATCCTGTCCTTATAATATATATACCCACACAGTATCAATGCAGGCAAAAAAGCTATAAGTGATATTTGCCAGGAAATATATTCCATATTAATCCCCCATTCCCCGCTAAAGCGGCAACAGATAAAATAACACGACAAACACTAAAAATCTTTTTTCGTGATTTTTAGTGTTTGTTCTTTTGAAATATCGAAAGTCAAATATATATGCGATTATTAAAGTCCGACACTTTTACAGCCGCGCTCAGACTTCGCCTTCTCCACCGTTTATATTGTAATCGCCCAATGCTTTGTCCGCCTCTGCAATAATTTCCTTACAGTCCGTTAACGTATCACACATTATTTTCAGCATATCATAAATACCGACAATATTGCGTCTTACAGTTTCGGCATCTTTTGCGAATTCTTCAGCACCGTCGCCCACCCAATTCGTCATCAGAGTTTTAACTATACGCTCATAATCAGCATTGATCCCGTCGTATTCAGTTAAAAGCGAATCCTTTCTCGCAATTACACTGTCAATTATCGATGTATCGATATATTCAAATTTTCCAGCCATTATTTTACTCCTAATTTAATTAGTCTGCCTTGAGTATCTTGAATTTTCTCAAGTCATCCCTTTCCACATCATAATAGTAACCGTCTCCGATATCGCAACGGGCATATTCGCGTTTCATCTCTGCGCTGTCCAATACGTTGAATACCGATGATGAGCCCTTTTCTGAAAGAAATTCGCCAATATTATCAAGCAGGAAAGCAACCTTAACGGAAAGATTGAAATCATCGTAGATATCCTTCTGAACGATCTTGGGAACGTCGGTAAAGATGAAATACTGGTTACGTTCTTCAGCGACTGCCATTGATGAAGACATATAAAATCCGTCAGCCTTATTTGCCTTGCGCTTGCTGTATATAAGCTTGTTCTGAATGATAACGAAGGTCGGGAATTCGGAAACTGTGGTGGAGCTTGATTCCTCGGGATTTTTCATTATGTCCTTGAATTCCTTGAAATCGCTGACGTATTTCACACGGAATCCTCTCTCCGTCAGCTCGTCATTTACCCATTTAAGCTGTTCCCTTGCGTCGTCAAACAAAATGAACTCGGCACCCGGGTATTTGTTATATGCTCCGCGCAAAATGAGCTTCAGCAGATTGGTTTTTCCGAACTGCTTTTTACCGTATATGGCAACGATATGCATCTCATCCAGATCCACGGCTATCGGAGTATGATCGTAATAATCAAGACCGGTAAGTACCTCATAAGGCAACAGATCAATATCGGAGTTAAAGTGCGGAACGTCCTCGAGCCTCAGCTCCGCAGGGAATGACTTCAGCTTTTCAATCGTTCCGTCGGCACTTGCTTCGATCAGCTCGTCAATACCCGGCTTTTTCTCAGTCTGTTCATCTGCGTCTTCTTTATCATTTTTCTTGGAATCTTCTGCAAACGGTAAATATGCCTGAAACTCGCAGGGCTTATTATTTATGAAGGTAACACCGCGGCCGGGCAAACGAATAGGATCGTCCACTCTGGTCATGAAAATGTCGGCATACTTGTTTTCCTGCATTTCAAGGGCAAATTTTCTGGAGAAGTTCACCATCATTCTGCTCAGGCTTGCATTGTAATCAGATGACGTCAACAGTACGGATACACCCTTGGAAATACCGTCACGTGACAGCTTCACCAGAGTATCCCGATAGGATGAATACCTTTCCTCCGCAAGGAAAGCAGTTACATTTTCAATGATCAGTGTAATATGCGGCAGAGGTGAGTCCAGGTGACTTTGCTGATATGTCAAAAAGTTTTCACCGTTAAGAACTCTTGTATTATCAATAAACTTCTGCTCAACGATCTTGAAAATACGCTTGATATTTTCTTCATTTGAATTGTCAAAGCAAGCACATACTCTGCCAAGCTCGGCATATTTACCGATATTACCGCCGAAATCAAGGATATATATGTTTTCCCATGACTTGTACGGCTCGAGCTCATGCATTCTTGCAAGTATATTTTTGACCATCGTGGTCTTGCCTGTCATTGACGTTCCGAAAATCACCGCATTGCTCTTCAGCAGATTCAGATATAATACTGTTGCTTCCGGAGAATAAGGAATATCATACAGGCCTAAAGCAATATTTCCAAAATCATCAGTATAATTTGGGTTATTCATTTTTTGACCATGCCTTTCTTTGATTTGTGATGTTTCCACTCATCCTTGAGGATGAGTGGAATGCCGAGCGACTTTTGTCGGCAAAGCACAAATTGGATCTGAAAAGCTGACGTACGCTTTCAGCTCACGTTATTTCAGACTTCACCTCAGATTAACATTTAACTTGCTTACAGCAGAGATGTATCTGCACCGTATACGATTTCTTCCGGTAACGGATCACGGAATATTCTGTTCACCTTAGAGATCTTGCCCGATGCCCTCATATCATCATACAGCTCGCATACTGCATCAACTGTAACCATGAGCTGAGTAATCTTATTGCTCTTGCGTTTTTTCACGATCTCCTCGTTATCCTCGAAGGAGCTGTAGAACTGGGTGTAATCGCCTTCTTTTTCTACGTTTGTTACGACCAGATCGGTACTGGTGTTCTCTGTGGAAAGAACTCCTGAATATGCCGATTGGAAGTATTCAAATTTCGAGCCTGTACCGACGAGCAGATATGCTCTTCCGTTACCGGGCATGGAGGGCGATGCCGCAAGATCATTTCCAAGCATCTCTTTAGATGCCTGACGGGTCGCTACCTTGAGACACAAACGGGACTTGGAGTTGACTCTGATATCGTCTGTGATCGCACCTTCAATATTCTGAGATATAAGGATAATATGTATACCAAGGCTTCGACCGATACGTGCAATAGTCGTGATCTCGCCCATATAGTCGATATCGCTGTTTTCACTGGTAAAGCGCTTAAGCTCGGTGAACTCGTCAACAACAAGTATTAAGTGTGACAGAGTATTTTCACGGATATATTTCAGCACGTCTTCCGGAGTTCCGCTTGCCGCCTCAAGCTCGCGGCACTTTTTAATATAACCGTCAATGCTGTCAACATTGGGGAACTTATTGATGATCATCTTTCTGCGCTTGACCTCTGACTTTATTGCTACGAGGAATCGCTTCAGCATATACTCAGCACCGGTATTGTTTTCATCTCCGTCAATATCAGTAACACTACCGACTACGTGAGGCAAAGAACCGAGTCGCTTCGTAAATCCGCCGCCCTTCATATCCACCAGCATCATACTGACCTCATCGGGACGGAAACGCATACAAAGTCCGATAAGATATGAGATTACAGTCTCAGATTTACCGGAGCCTGTGGTTCCCGCAACCAGCATATGAGGACCGTCAGCCTTTTCATGCAGGTCAAGGTACGCAGTATCGTTATCGGTTAAACCGATAGGAACGGAAAGTGTTTTAGTAACATCAAATATACGTCTGCTCTCGCTGTCATTACCCCAGTTTCGCGAGATAAACTGCTTAAGATGTTCTTTGACGTTGGACGTATCACATTCAAAATTAAACGTCTTGAAAAGTGAAACACTGGAAGGAACCTGACGGTTCTGGGAAATACGGGTATAATAAATACCTGAAAGCATTCTGAAGGAACGCTTCTCTTCGCCTTCGTTTCTTGCCTTGGATATTATATCACAGCTAAAGGATTTAACGGCATTTTTGTTATTGTACGGTACAATGGTACATTTTCCGTTAGGAGTATTCGAAAGTGTGATAATATCATTACAGAATTCAGGAAGATATTCCTTATATTTCTTTGCAAAGATGAACGTAAGTCCGTTTTTGTTTTCGTAGGTTTCCCCTACCTTGGGGGTAGACGGAAGGTACGCGGCAAATGCGTGCTCCTTGAGATTGTATTCATCAAAAATAATGAATACGATATGTGGCGTCATTACGGTTTCGCCCTCAGCACGGTTTCGCTCATCCATTACCTTGAGCATACTACTCAATACGTTATTTGCAGCCTTATTGCTGAAAACGAACTGTGATCTGTTTTCAAACAGGTCTCTGCAGTGAGGCAGATGAGCATATCTGCTGATATAGTCATTGATCTTCGCCTGATTTGATGATTCGGGGAAGAATATTACAAACTGAAGGTTTTCGGGAGAATGATAATAGCTCAGCTCAAATATCATTCTGCGTATAAACAGCTCAAGTACGCTGTCTACCGCATTATCGTCGCTGCTGTCGCCATTCATATCATCATAAACAACACCGAGAGTTCCGATCTTACTCAAGGAGTAAAGATACGGTGCATCTTTCATGAATCTGTATGATTCGGATATTTTTGCGGGAAGATTTGATATGTACTGATCAGTATGCCCCTGTGCATTGTTGTCGTTGGGATCCATGAGGAAGAGTGACACTCTGCCGTTTTTGAGTTCAAACGCGGCAGGAGAGAATATCTCCTCCTTCTTTGAGCCCTTGATCTCAAACATACATTCCACATCGTCAGACATACCAAGTCTTACGGAAAGGAAGTCGGAATGTGCGGGAGAACGGCTGAAGACATTGTCATTCAGCTTGAATACTTCATCAAACAATGCCATGGCACCGGGATAATCCCGACGAAGAAGCTCTGCGTCACGAACCTTTCTGGCGTCGATTTGTGTGATCACACGTGATATATAATTCTCATACTGTATCTTCCACTCATCGAGGCTTTCCTTGTAATTCTTTTTCTGTCTTGTCCATGTCAGAACTGTGGTTATGATAGTTATGATACCCATAGCTACACTCATAAGCACCATTGAACCGTTGCCCGAGCCATCCATTATGAAGCTTCTCAGCAGTGCCATAACTGCCACACTCAATACAGTCGGCAGGAGAGACATCCAAATATTCTGTTTGGGCTTCTGGGGGGGATTTGACGGCGGAATGATCTCCACCGGTGAGGTATCATAACACTGAAGCTGTCTGCTGCTGATATTGTACTTAGGGAATCTTACCTCTCCTCCTGTATTATCAGGGTCAAAAGGTTCGATAATATTTTCCGTATTGATCTCATGAATTCTCTTTACGACGGACTTGAAAAAGATAAGTCTTGTTGCGGATATGAATCCGAGGTCACAGATACGCTTTTCTTTGTCGGACTCAAAGAATACAACTCGCTCTACCTTTTTGCTGCCCTCTACGGAAACTATGGTATGATTTTTTTCTCTCTCCAGAGTCTTACGGTCAAAGAGAGACGCAAACATATGAGTCCAGTATCTTTCACCTGTCTCATTGTCATTTTTCATTTTTCCCCGACAAGATTCAAATATCTCAAGACATTCGGCAAAGGACAAGACGGACGTATCGGTGACGCCTGTCTTTTTCTCCTGATATACCTGCTTTTTCAGTCCGTAATATACACTGTCCAGCAACTGAGAAAAATCCGCATCTCGCAAAATCATCAGCTCAATGACCCTGGCCTTATCGCCGGAGTCAAAATGTATACTAATAAGTATCTTGTTATTTTCCATACACTTGCACTTTCTTAATAAGAAAATTTTCGATCAGATCAAGTGCTTGCATTCAATTCAGCATGAAGCATTTCCCTGATCCTGCCAAAGTCCCGGATGTAATCAATCTTGACCTCGGGGATGTCAACCATTTCACACATTTCCTCATAGCTGAGTGGTTTAGGTACCTTGACGCTTCCGAGTACACGCCTCGTTTTTTCCAGCACTGAAGATATCCCGTCGGCCTCAGGCATATTGATTTCTGACATTTTCACACTCTGAGCCTTAATACCGGACAGTGAAGTCGGCACTATTACATCAAGCTTCATAGGCTCAGCCTTACCCAAAGCAATATTTACACCAAAACCTATCGTACCAAAAGCAGGCATTGTTTTAGGAACCGACATTGCATCCACATGAATATCACTATGAGAAAGTGCAGCAACCGTTAGCATTTCGGGAAGCTTTGTATCGCCTAATAATCTTGATGGGATCTTTGCTTCAGGTATTTCAATTTCTGATTTCACAAAACGTGATGAAGGAATTGGATCAACCGTCTTCAGATCAACGGTTATTTCCTTCTTCTCAGTGCGAGAGCTCATCCTGCACTCAGGGACTTCTGCAGATACAGTAATATCTACTTCCGGGAATTTATGTTTCAGGACACCGCACGGCTTAATTTCGCCTATTCCGGCAATACCCTCTTCGCTAACGTCGGACTTAGTGTGAGGTATAGCATTCTCTGAGAATTCGACAGGGATATTCACGTCGCATTCTTCAAGATTTGCAGCACTGTAATTTATATCCGGAACATCGCATAAAGGAATATCAAAACGGATGTCATCGGAATCTTCCGTATTTATATGTGGTATTTGCATATTACGGTCGATATTTGCCGTTTCAATGCAAACTGAATTTTCAATTTTATCAATATTTCCTATGAGCCTAACTTCTGATGCAAGTCCGTCGCAACCATTTGCCTTTACACTTACATCAGGTGTTGTAATTTTTGCACCGATTTCTGAAGGCAAAGATACTCCGTCAGGAGCTGCCTCAATTGTTTCGTTGATCTCAACATCAACCTTGCCTATTTCGGCTTTTACCATCTTACGTTCAATACGTACGCCTTGTGTTCCGACTTCAACAGTCGGTATTTTTGCTTCAAGCTTCTTTGGTGATATGTCGGCACATTCTGCTCCGACAGTAACCCTCGGGATCTCGGAATCCAGATGCTTACTTGTTATACTTACGTCATCCACAGAGACTTCAAGCTTCGGGATAGCACCCGTCAATCTCTTTTGTTCAATATTTGCAATACCGGCATCTGCTTCAATTTTCGGAATATTTGTATCTATAGTGCCTACATGAGGATCCACGGGAACGTCCAAAGACACCGTTACATCGGCACTGTCGACAGATAACGGTGGTACGGCAAATACTTTACTTGTTTCGTCCGGCAATGAAACTCTCAGACTGTCAACAGCGGCACATGAAGTATTCACAGTAAGTGCCGACAGTTCATCTACATCTGCAGAAACACAGATGTCCATATTTATTTCGCCTATACCGGCAGGATTTGATATCCCACGTGTGGAAATCTGTAAGTCATCTGAAAATCCGTCTACGCTTGCCGCACAGATGCCGAGATCCTGACAGTTTACAATACTGATTTCCGGTAAGTCTGAAATTTCTTCACCAACCGATATTTCAGCAGGCGTATATTCAACATTTACGGTCTGAACATCAACGTCTCCTGCGTAGTTCATGTCCTCGGAGGATACTTTTTTGTATTTCCCCGCAAGCATCAGCTTGACCTGAGTCATTTCATATTCAAACAATTCCTTACTGCGCTGAATAGAAGCCTCATCTGCAGTCATCTGATTGACGTCATAAATTTTTTCTGAATTATCCATACATACGCTCCGTAATCGGAAGGGCAGCACCGCGCAGTATATATTACGATGCTACCCTTCCGGTGATATTTTTTAAAGCTGACCAAGCTTTTTCAGTATAGCAGCTTCAAGAATAAAAGCTATGTCTATATGTCCTTAATCAACCCTGCTGAAGAGTAGTGGGAACGTTACCTGCAATATCTGTATCAGCCTTTTCCATCTGTGAAACGTTCTGTTCAAGAAGACTTGCAAGTGCTTTTACGTATCCGGGAATACTTGTTACAAGAAGAGTATTGATGTCACCGTTGATAAGAGTGAGCATATTGTTTCTTGTATCGCCTTCCCAACCGCTTGTTGCTGTCTGGAAACCACTGATGAAAGTCTCGCCGATTTTCGCGTATTCATCTGCAATACCGTTGATCGTCGTTACTGCGTTTTTCATTTCGTCGTAGCTATAAACTATCTTATCTGCCATTTTAAATTTTTCCTTTCGATATTTAAATCATTCAGTAAATGTATTCTTATTAATTACGCTATGTTGAATATGGAATTATTCGCCTGTAGCTTCGCCAGCAGACTCGTTAGCTTCACGGAGCTGAGGATCAATGTTATCCATAAACTGCTCGCCGATATCGGACATCATTGTTCTGATGGAACCCATAAGGGATGTATCGCCTTCTACGAGTGTAGTCGTAAGGGCAGGGGTGATCTTGGATGTGAAGAAGGTCTTGTAACCGTCTGAAGCTTCGCCGATAAAGCCGGAAGCTGTAAGGGTATCGATCACTCCCTTAAGCTCTTCGTAAAGAGCATTTGCAGAAGTAATGTACTGCTCTACCTCTGAAATTGAATCACTGATGTTCTGACGCGAAAGAATCGTTGACATATTATGTCTCCCTTCAAAATATTATATGTTTTTAATTTGTTTTATTTAAACCACGTATGCTTATGCATCATGGTTGTAGCCCTTGATAGCTGAATTGAGACTATCGTATTCTTCAAATACTTTCGAATACTTATCTCTTGCCGAAGTAAGTGTTTCGGCTATATGAGAGACCACCGCCTTTTGATCATTGATCGGTGCCCTCAGACTTTCTCTGCAAGCGGTAACGAACTTGTTACCCGCATCGGAATTAAAACCTTTCTGCAGATCGCTCAGCATGGTTTCGATGCTTTGGTCAAGCTTGCCGAGCCTTTCGGAAAGAGCTTCAAATTCCTCGACAGCTTTATTGAATGCCTCTTCATCGATCACAATGTTATAGGAACGAAAGTCATTAAACATAATATTATAACACCCTCATTCTCAGTTATGTATTGGCTTCTGCACGGCACTTCTCAATATATTCAAGGAGAGATACACGTTCTTCTTCCAGAAGAAGCTTTGTCATTTCCTCTGCTTTAACATAAGATCCCTGCTCTGCATAAAGTCTTGCTCTGAGGACTATGGAATATCTGTCACTGCTGTCTCTCATCATCTGTGAACGGAAGAATGCAATTGCTTCAGCATATTTACGGTCTGCATCTTCCTTAGTATACGCTTGTGATGCAGCAGCCAGTCTGCGGATGGCATAAGCCTCGGCATATCTGCTGAAATAGCTGTAGTACGTATTGGAGCTGCCTATCAGACCAACGGCTAAGCTCAAGGCATTGTTGTAATCTTCAAGAGAAACATAACAAGACATGAGGAGGTAACGTGTTCTGTCCAGAATTTCATCGGGAAGCTCATCTTCCTCAGGTTCTTCTTCCTCGGGTTCTTCCTCTTCTTCAAATACTACAGGAGGCTTTTCTCCGTATAATTCGTCTTCATCCGCAAAATCCGAGATCTCATCGTCATCATCTCCGAATTCGTCTTCATCTTCATCACCGAACTCGTCCTCATCATCGTCACCGAATTCGTCTTCGTCCTCGTCATCATCTCCGAATTCATCCTCGTCTTCGTCTTCATCTGCGAAGTCGTCGATCTCATCGGAATCTTCATCGTATGCATTTTCTACAACCTGTATTTCAGGAAGATCTTCGTCCGGAATTGTGATCTCCCCTGTAGGAAGCATACTCTGAAGCAGTTCAGCAGCTTCAGAGAACTTATCATCCTTCAGATACAGCTCCGCCATACCAAGCTTAGCCTCTGCTTTGGCAGCGGTATTATCAGCTTCATTGATAAGTGCGCTGTAAAGCTCGGTCGCCATCTCGTAATACTCTTCCGACTGATCCTTCTCTTCGGAGAATATATCGGCAAGCTCCGCATAAAATGCTGCTTTTTGAGTAAGCACCAGATTTTTCATCTGAGGATCATCACCGGCAACCTCCTCGGCATCACGAAGGACAAGCTCTGCCTTACCATAGTTTTTAAGAGTCATCAGAATGGCGAAATACATCAGATAATTCTTGACCTCGGTAGGCTGGACAGTAACGAGCTTTGCTGCATTTTTCTCAGCTTCTTCGAAGTCCTGCAGGACGAGATTATACTTGACCTTTTCAACAAAGATTCGGGGGTCAATAGCTCTCAGATCGTTACTGAGTGCTTTTTCATACTTGTCCAGATACAGGAGTGCACCTTGAGCGTCTCCTCTTGCGCCGCAAAGAAGGGCTTTCTGGAAGTAAAGCTTCTTCAGCACGGAAAGACTGCATCCCACAGTTTCAGCCTTTGTGAAGTACTCCAAGCTCTGAGGGTAGTCATCATTGTAAAAATATGGGTTTCCGAGGTTATAATAGTTATCACCGTTTCCGGGATCAACCTCAACCGCATGACTTAAATAAGCGTAAGCATCCTTGAACCTGCCGAGTCCCGTTGCAATACTTCCGAGTCTTGACAACAAATACACGTCATCGGGATCCTTTTCAAGCGCTCGCTTATAGTTTTCATAAGCCGCGTCGTACTGCTTATTGGCAAATGCCGCATCCGCAAACGAACGCGCTTCTTCATAATCGTAGTCGATCATTCTGTTCCTCCTATGAATGATTTTTTATTTAGAATGCGTTAAAAACAATGCATACGGGTTACGACCATATCAATATTTAGCGACTTAGCAAATTCAAACGCTTCTGTAAAAGCTTTGATTTGGATACTACTCAAATCCAAATCCGGTACTATAACTCTATAGACATTTTTATTGGCTGAAATCGTTAGATTAATATCCTTGACAAGACTATTTTTCAAACCACTTTCATTTAAATAAGTTTTTGACGAAAGGTCTTTACTGCTTATCTTAACATTAGGATCATTATAGATTTTTTTCAATTCAGCGGTTCGTTCTAACCCGGGAATATTACTGTCGAAATAGTTCGTAGGAGTTTCTAATACGTCAACAGGTACCGACTGATTTAATTCTCTGAATGAATCGGTCAATCCATCTGTAATTTCAAATCTTTCTGTTCTAAAGCTAAGAGCATTCCCAAGTATATCAAACGTAGTTCCAATCATTACATCGAAAGCTAATTTGGCAACATTGAATTTTTCCTGTTTGCCTTCAGCTATGGCAATTCCTTGTGTTACAAACGATTCGCCTGCACTGGAGATGACATTTTCAGGGATTGATCCAATTGTCTCAATAGCTTTTGTCGGATTTATAAACTTAATTCCTTTAGACATAAGTTTATCATGGAAACCGTGTGCTTTTCCTGTAGCAGCTTGGGTTAATTTGCTAAAGGGGGTATATTTGAAAATTGAACCAAACGCCATAGAAATCCCAGCGCTCACTAATCCGGAAAAAATTCCGTCTTTCAAGTTATAACCTTCAATTCCGGAGGGATTATATCCTTCTGTTTTCCAGTTGGAATCCCATACAGTTTGTTGAATAAAATCAACACCGAAAGATGTTCCGAAACCGGTAGCAAACTTTGATGCTTCAAAAGCTATAACTGCTTTTGCTCCTGTTAATTTTGCTGCCAATCCTCCAAGGAACGCACCGCCTGCCAAACCCGTGCCAAATATAGCACCACCGATAGCACCTAATGTCATACCCTTAAAAACTTTTGACATTTCCACGTCACCATCGTCAGAGTAAGACATAAAGCCTGCAATTCCTGCTCCTGCACCGAGACCAATCGCTGCACAGCCTGCAATCAAAAACGCAGCAGCTATAGCACCGGACACAATAACCAAAGCTATTCCTGCAGCAACAGCACCGACTACGATAACGGCTGTAAGTATTTCATCTCCGTACTCAGAGATAATCTCCCATGCATCATTAACTATTTCTTTGATGGCTCTGTCAATCTTGAACCGATTATCCCATATCAACCAAGCAGGTGACAACCACTTCAAGTCCTCAAGGGAAAACCTCGGTTTAAGATGAGGATTAAGCTTATAGAATTCGTCCTTATTTTGCTTAACGAGAACCGAAACTTGTCTGTCAATAGAGTACGCAAGCTCGCAAAATGAGTACATCTTCGTCTTGAAATCCGCAAGATTTGCTTTCTTCGCAAGCTCTTGATTGATTCGTTCATTTAAAGAGTTCAAAGCATTTGTAGTATTTATAGCACCGCTTGGCAGCTTTTCCGTTTCTCTTTTTACGGTCTTAAAGCTTGAAATAACGTCATCGATTCTATCATCGAATTTTGATATTTGCCATAAAATGCTGGTAGTAGATGGTCCTTTTGATCTGTTTAATTCTATACGCATACTAATACACCATCCTAATTATATACGACGTTTGTAATACATCATCTCGCTATAGTAGTTATTGATCTTACGCTGCAATGACCATTGTTCATTATTGCAATTGGTAATGTTCTTTTTTAAGTTTGCTACAGAATTTTCAAGCGAGGTGATCTTCGAGGACATTTGAGAAATTTTATCTTCCAGCTTTCGCTTTTCGGATTTATACGCATTAAGAGCAGCCAGCGAATGCCTGTTACCACTAACCGTTCCGGTTTTAAATTTTCCTTCAAAATCAGCAGGGGACTTACAGGAACAATTTATAC
>CAYYRY010000020.1:0-16095 GCA_964474245.1 uncultured Ruminococcus sp.
ACCAAGGCTAACTGCGAAAACGGTATCGCAAGCGTTAAGAAGAACGCTCCCGATGCTGAGGTAGTTGAAGCTGAATAATAAAATATATTAAGTACCGCCCTTCATAAGTTAATTTATGAAGGGCGGTCATCATTTCAAGTATTTCAGTAAGCAGCTTTGCCTGTAATGACGGTCAATATCCAACAAATCCAAGGAATGCTTCTCTTCCGTAGCCTCTTGCAATATAATGTCTCGGTACGGTATGGGGAGTATATTCAGTTATACTGTTCGGTGATTTCGTGGTATATGCGAAATCAAAGAATTCCGGCACCACGGACAATACGGTATCATTGTATGATCCCGCAGGATATGCAAGCGCTCGCACGCTCTTGCCTGTCAGCGATTGTATGATCTCCACCGATTCGGTAAAATCAGCACGAAGCTCATCCGCACTCTGATAGCTGAGATCTCTATGGTGCGCCGTATGACACTGAAAGGAAACGAGACCCGACGCTGACATTTCTTTTATCTGATCTCTCGTCAGATATCCCGCCGTATCAATAAGATCCGTCACGAGGAATACCGTAGCCTTTGCCCCGTGAGCTTTGAGGATGGGGAACATATTTGTGTAGTTATCCTCATATCCGTCGTCAAGGGTGATTATAACGGAAGGCTTGTCCGTCATGCGCCACTCCTCTGCAAAAAGGTATTCGTATCCAAGCTCGTCAAGCACGGTAAGATGCTCTTCGAATTCGGACGGTCTGACAAAAAGAGCCTCGTACACGCTGTATACATCATCAAGTATGAGATGATACATAAGCGCTTCGGGAGCATAAGCTCCGACGGGAGGTGTTTCTGCGTATGAGTTGTCCGTAGTCTCGGGGGCTGTGCCGACGTTCCCTCAGTTGCGGTCGTAATCTCTTCGGTGGCAATCCCGGTGTTTTCACCCACAGACTCGGTTACATCTGCAGGCTCTGTCAACAGCTCGTCCGTCTCGCAAGCGTCTGAGGAGGTTCCCTCTCCGCTTGTGCTCTCGTTTTTAAAGTCTGAGGACAAGTCCGAATTACCTGTAGTTTCCGTTACTCTGCCGCCAAGTTCAGGCGAAATGTCTGCAGTGTTTCCGCATGACACAAGCAGTATGCATAATACTGCGCATATAATAATCATCTGATATTTTTTCATATTTATGACCATACCTTTTCCTGATTTATGATTTTTCCCTTTGACTTTAGGCTTAGAACAATGCCGACCGGATTTTGTCTAAGGGACACAAATTGAACCTACAAAAGCTGTTATGTGATTTCGGCACACTCAGGTTTCAGGCTTACATCTCAGTCCCACCGGAATCAGGCCAAAGAATGTATAATACCTTATTTAATTATACCATATCCGAAGCCGGTTTTCAACCGGGGACAATACATCCCAAAAGTTAAAACTGTTTTTACATCAATATATTTTCACGAAGTATAATATGGGTGTAATCGAAGGAAAGACAGCTACATAAACGGCGGCCGCCCGATGTACACTCTGAACGTTTCCTTTACTCAAGCATTCTTTCGATTATCAACACATCACCATGCATATGACATAACAGTCGTTGCATAATTTTAATCATAATATTTTTTGGAGGTATCCTATGCTTACTTGTGCAGAACTTTTCATCCAGTTGCTCGATTCTAAGGAATTCAACTACTCATCCGATATTGGTGATAACGGTAAAGTTATCGTCAATTTTCCCCACAAAAACCACGTAACAAAGTGTATCTTCAGCGGTGAAGACGGAAACTATCTTGCTCTCTTCCTTGTTTACGAAAACATTCCGGATGACAAGACAGCTGATATGCTCGTACTTTGCAATGAGATCAACTCTCAGTATAAATGGGTAACTTTCTATCTTGATAAGGACAATGATCTTATTATAAACAACAATGCTATCCTCTGCCCCGAGAATGCGGCTGAAGAGACGTTTGAGCTGTTGCTCCGCATGATCCAGATCACCGAAGAACTTAAGCCCAAGATCATGAGAACGATCTACGCATAAAGTATCATAAATAATACAGTATCCTGAAGCAGATTGATCTTAACGGATGATCCGAAGGGAGTATGGTGTGTACCCAATACGTTTTGCGGTACAAAAGCGTATCTTGCAGTAAACACCTAAAAACAATTTTTCTTGTGACCGTAATAAGCACCGCAGATTCAAAAGATGTATCTGCGGTACTTTGCTTTTTGTAAAGTATTTTATATAAATTAAAATGAAATACTACGTACTTTACAAAAACAAAGGATGATGGTATAATTAACGTATAGTAATCCTTATGCGAGGTGTGTAGTGTGATCATTTTGAGAACAGATATTAACGTCGGTGCGCAGTTACCGTTTTCCGTCATACATATGTCGGATACTCATTTTACTCTGGCAGATGATCGGGACGGTGTGAGAAAAACAGGACTTGCCGGAAGGCGTGCGACAGTATTTCCGAATTCAAAGATTTTGTATGACGAAGGATGCCGTTTGTCAAAAGAGCTTGGATGTCCTATACTTCATACGGGAGACTTTATCGACTTTGTGTCACACGCCAATCTTGAAATGGTCAAGCGTTTCACTGACGAAAACGATGTGTTCTATGCTGCAGGCAATCACGATTTCAGTCTTTACTGCGGTGAGGAAACGGAAGATGCTGCATACCGTAACCGAAGTCTTGCCGCCGTACAGGCGTGTCACGGAAATAATATCCGTATGTCGTCACGTATAATTAACGGAGTCAATTTCGTAGCACTGGACGACGGATACTACCGATTTGAAAATGAGCAGGTTGATTTTGTAAGGAGTGAGGTTTCGAAAGGCTTGCCCATCGTGCTTATGATACACAAAGCCTTGTATGATCCCGAAATCTTCGCTTTTTCGGAACGCACACATCATACCGGCGCATTGACGGGAGTCCCCGTCGAGCTCGTAAATTATTGGGACGACGAAAAAAAGAGCGAGGTCTGCCCCGACGAGGAGACTTCCTCGGCTGTTCGTTATTTCAAGAGCGAGCCAATGATAAAAGCAATCCTTTCGGGTCACTTCCATAATGATTATGACGGTACCGATGAATCCGGCAGACGGATCATCCTCACGGGTTTTGAGACGCTTCGGATAATTACGTTTTGCTGAATTTGCCCATTATCAAAGTCTGCAATCCTTTGTCTGAAATGACTTGAAATATTCGCTTTATTCACAAAAATACAGGGATCGTACATCCCGCGAAAAAGGCTGACATTATGGCAAAACTGATACAGTACGCAACAAAAGCATCTTATTACGACGGTCCCTTCGGAGAAAACGGCGTTCCGTGGCTCTCTTCGGGAATGGGTTACGTAATAGTGACGGATTCTGGACATCTCATCATAATTGACGGAGGTCACGACAAGGATGCGGAGGAGTTTATCTCTCTGTTAGAAAGCTATGCTCATGGCATTCCCGTCGTTGATACATGGATCATAACGCATCCGCACAAGGATCATTACGGTGTTCTCTTTGAAATAAGCAAACGGTCTGAGCTGTCAGACAGGGTAAAAATATTAAACGTTGTGTCACGTTTCCCTGAAGAGTTCACAGACGAGGACGGGGATACCGTCCATGACGCCATTGCAGGTATGACATCTGCTCTCGCTTCCATCGGCGCAGGTCACTTTGTTCCCGAGGAAGGAGACATATTGGACGTAGACGGTATTAAGATTCACTTCCTTTACGTACCTGATGACTGTTCATGGCTCGACGGACCAAATCAGTTATCCCTCATTTTCACGTTGGACAGCAAAATGAAACGTGTTATATTCACGGGAGATGCTTACAGGAGAAATCTGCAATACGTCTTCGACAGACATAAATCACGTCTGAAATGTGACATGGTTCAAATGCCGCATCACGGTCTTTGCGACACCGGTCACAAAGGGTTTTACGATGCCGTTGATGCAGACACCGTGCTCATCCCCGTATCAAAGGCAGGGTATCGCTGTATGAATTCAGGTCGCTACGGTGATGCTGCCGCAGCAAACAAAGCTGTGGAAGACCGTGCCTCTGACGTGTACCGTGCATTTGAAGGCACGGTGGAATTAAGAATTTAATTTATTACTATTTTATCATACAAGGAGACAAAATCATATGGAACAGAAATTTTTCATTTGCGCTCACTGCGGCAAGATCGTAGCCCTCGTTAAGGAAAGCGGAGTACCCGTTATGTGCTGCGGTCAGAAAATGAATGAGATCATCCCCGGTACAGTTGAAGCTTCTGCCGAGAAGCACATTCCCGTATTTACCGTTGATGGTAATATGGTATACGTAAATGTGGGTGAAGTATCCCATCCCATGGCAGAAGAGCATTACATTGAATGGGTTTCCCTCCAGACCAAGCAGGGAAATCAGCGAAAGCCCCTGAAGCCCGGCGACGCCCCCGGAGTCTGCTTTGCTATTTGTGACGGTGACGAGGTTGAAGCGGTTTACGCATACTGTAATCTTCACGGTCTGTGGAAAGCAGAGTACGTAATCGCTCCCGTATGTGACCTTGAACCAATTGATACGGACAAAGTAGAAAACTACGTAGTTTGCAAATGCAATAACGTAAGCTACTTCGATATTCTCAACGAGGTACACAGACACGACAGCCTTGATGACGTTATGAATGTTTTTGAGGCAGTAAAAAACACCACCCACTGCAGTGCAGGATGTGGCGGCTGCTACGAAAAGGTGATCGCCATCATCTCCGATACTCTCATGAACGGCGAAGCCTCTGCTAAAAGAATTTGAGCCGGCGCTTGAAAATCACAAAAATACTCCCCGTGACAAAAGGGTATGACCTTCGTCACGGGGAGTTTGTTATAGCTCTGTTTACTTTACTATAACGCCCGTTGTCTCATGGAGCTTTCCTCCGTTCAAGACATAGCGCTTCAGTCTCTCGGCAAAAGCCGTGGGACATACTGCATCACGCACGTTTATCATATTGGTATTCCATTTGAACACATATCTGAGAGCTGCCGCAGATTCTTCCTCATGGACTATATCGAACAGATTTCGAAAGGCGATGATATTACTGTTTTCATTGAGCAACTCGCTGAGTGACAAGTCAAGGAGCCATGAATGGCAGGTGAAGCAGCTGTAGTTATGCTCGGGGAAGTATTTCGCAAAGAAATCCCGTGCCCTATCGAAGGAACGCTTACATTCGCCAATGTCAAGCTTTTCTCCCGCAGGAATATGCACCTCGACTACAGGGTCGCCTTTTTTGATGCCGTACTTGGGAATATCCACGTCGGAGGATGCCATAGCAAACTGGAGCCTTCCGAGCTTAAATAGCCCCATCGTCATATGACGTTTCAGCCAGCACAGCTCACCGAGATAAAGCTCTCCGTGAATTCCTGAATGGGTATCCGTCCAGCGAACAATATCATAAAGAGTATCTATGAGTATTTCCTCGGGAATGCCTGCCTCACGGTATTTCTCGCTGAGGCCCTCACACAGATAGAGATACGAGAGAAGGCTTCGCTTACCGTCGTTACTGTACTCATCGAAGCTGTCGAGACTCACAGCATCGGACACTCTGACGGTCTCAACGGCACGGTAGAATTCCTTGTCGTAGTCTTTCGAAAAGCCGAGTTTTTTATACCACTTCTTTATGATCTCCGCAACAGCGGGATTGACGGCACTCCACGCATGGGAATCGTCCACTTCGGGACTTACGATGGCAGGACGTTCCTTTGTCTTTCCAAGGAAGCGGAGCAGGTTACCGTAATACATAAGCTCACGGTATTTGGCGCTGACGCCCAATTCATCCATGATAGCTCCATCGACCCTGAGCCACTTATTGACCCAATCCTTACGGTATCCCATTGCTGAAGCATCAGTACCGAACATAATATTGTGACCTACGTCATAACCGATATCGAAAAGCTTGGTCAAAAGCTCGCGGCGGTATATTTCGGGAGTACCGGGGGTGATGTCGAAAAACATTTCGGCGGTGTTTCTCACCGTAAGTGAGTTAAGAAACTTGCCGTACAGTGCGATACACTCATCTATCCAAGGCCAGGAGCAATGTCCCATGGAAAAACGAAGACCCTCGATCTCCATGAGCGCTTCCCAGTTGAGAGGTCTGTTATAGTTTGATGACACAGCTCCGTCCCACAGAATACCTGTGTGGAATATTACGGGGCGACCGGTCTTAGCGATCTCGCGGAGCAGGGCCATACTGCGTTCTTCATATACGTAGTAATCAGTACATATCATTTTGAACGCAGCAACACCGGCATCGACCGCTGTGTGTATCTTGTTTATTATATCATCCTCATACGGATGCACCCAAAGGACGGGGAAAAGCCTGTCCTCATACCCACGGGTCCATGCGAGCACCTCTTCAAGCCGAGCGTCAAAGGGTGTTCCCTTTGTGGGATTTGCCTCCTCAGGCCAGTTGGAAAACACGCATCCACCGTAAACGCCTGCCGCCTCCATTTCGCTTATTAAAGCGGATCCGTTGGGAGGGAAGTTGAAGCTGTGTATGTGCATATCAAATATCTTCATGATCCACCTCCGACAATATGTATTGTTTTCAGTCCTTCTTGTCTTCTTCAGGCTCAGAAGTCTCTTCTGCGTTGATCTTTCTGATGAAATTTGTAAACTTCTTCTTTTCTATATCGGGAAGTCCGAACTGCTCCTTACCGAGAGCGATACTGCGTACAAGGAAGCTCATATTTTCAGCAAGACTTCTCATAGTCTGGAGTCCCTCTTCATCTTCAACAGCATCACCGGGCTTTCCGCCGTGGATGCAGTTCCAATAGTTACTCGTTGCAATGGGCATACCGGATATTGCAAAATACTTATTAAGCTCGTCAAAGGTTGAAGAACAACCGCCGCGGCGAGCTACCGCTACGGATGCACCTACCTTCATCGTCTTATCATAAGAGGTACAGTAGAACAGACGGTCAAGGAGAGAGATAAGGGTTCCGTTTGCGGAAGAATAGTATACGGGGCTTCCGATAACGAGTCCGTCACACTCCTCAAATTTGCTGACAAGCTGATTTACGATATCGTCATATACACACACGCCCGTACCGAGGCAGTGATTACAAGCGATACAACCGCGGATTACTCTTCCGCCCACCTGTACTATTTCAGTTTCAAAGCCGTTTTTCTTGAATACCTTATCCATTTCGGCAAGAGCTGTTGCTGTATTTCCGCCTGCTCTGGGACTTCCGTTTATCATTAAAATCTTCATTTTTCAATTCCTTTTCTCCATATATTTGCCGCGTATCAATATGCCGTCAGCATACCCGCCGGCTGAACATATCTTTATGGGTTACTATATATTATATAATTTATTTGCTCAGAATTCAATATCTGAAATGAAATTTACTCCTATACAAAACGACAAATTTTATGTTGTCAGTTCAATAAAAATTGTTTACAGTTCGAGAGGTCATTTTATTCACTTTTTTTCGTTATCATTCTCGGTCAAATCATAATAATAGGGACAAATATCCTCAAAGTGACCGTCTTTCATTCTGAACCCTCCGGGAATTATACCGAGAGGGATAAAGCCGAGCTTCTCGTAGAGATGCCTTGCTGTGGAATTTGATGCCACCACTGCATTGAACTGCAATATTGCAAACCCATGGCGTCTGCCTTTTTCAATACAATCAAGCACCAGCTTCGCACCGACACCTCTGCCTCTGTGTTCCGACGATACCGCATAGCTGGCATTACAGATATGTCCGCATCTGCCGATGTTATTTGGATGAAGTATGTACAGACCTATCACTTCACCGGTACCTGTTTCCTCTGCTACGGCAGTATACGTTTGTCCGAGAAAAAACTCGGTACCGCTTTCGAGAGTCAGGTATTCCTCCTGAGGAAAGGCAACACCGTCACGCACGACCTCGTTCCAGATCTCCGTCATCCGCAAAACGTCGGACTCCGTGTATTCTCTTATCTTTATATCCATACTCATGTCTCCTATATGGTATATCTGCCTTTGGCGAAAACTGCTCAGACACAAAGTCTATACTTTAAAAATCAAATTCCGCTTTTTCTGTACTGATAAATTATACCATTTATGTCTGCGGTATGCAAGACGAATAGTAAAACTTCAAAATATTACTTTTTGACATTGACAAATATAAGAAAATGTTATAAAATTCTAATAGCTGAAATTTAAACCTTGAAAATAGGAGATTGTTATGAAAAACAAGATCATGTCGCTATTACTTGCATTTGTAATGGTCGCAATGTGTATACCGTATGCGGCAGCTCCCGCGTCTGCCGCTGTGACTTTATACTGGCCCGTGCCCGGACATACAAGTCTGCATCCTCAGGGATGGCACGACGGCAACGCCATTGACGTCACCGACGGAGCGATCAACGGAGCACCGGTAATCGCCTCTATCGGAGGAACCGTCGTTGCAATTCATCTTTGCACGGCTGTCCATTCTTCCCCCAATGACTGCTCATGCGGAGGCTTCGGCACGGGACTTATAATATTAGGTGATGATAACCGTCTGTATCAATATGCTCATATGCTTGCGGGAAGTATTCCTACCAATACCGTATACTACCATTCAAGAGTCGAAGCAGGGCAGCAGATAGGATGCGTAGGCTCTACAGGCTGTTCGACCGGACCTCACCTCCATTTTGCAATCGCAAATTCAACGACCAATGCATGGGCGCAGGGTATCAATCCCGCCAATGAATCTTATATTTACACAAGTGGTCCCGTCGTTGGAGGCGGAGGCGGAGCAGTTACTCCTTCTATGACCGTTACGTGGTCTGATGAAAGATGCGAGCCGAGCTATAACAACACCTTTGTATATATTCAGGCCACTCCCACCCCCAGCGGCGCATTCGGTAACTTCGGTATTACCATGTGGGATGCTGCCGGAAACGTTGTTGCTGCAAAAACCGAAAAAGCGATCAGCAACACCACATACGTTAAGGGTTGGTACAATATTACTGAAGAACTGGGTGTCGTCCTTGACTCATCTACAAAGTATACCTACAGCTTCTTCGTTGAAGTTAACGGTGTGCGTTTCGACTCGCCTGTCAGAGAATTTTCAACCCTTGCAAATCCCGCCTGTGACGGGGTAAATTCCTGTCCCTCAAAGAAGTTCTCCGATATGCCTAAAGCCGGCTCATGGTCCCACGACAGCGTTGACTACGTGGTAGGTCAGGGACTCTTCGGCGGCATCGGCAACGGTAAGTTTGCCCCCTCCACCACAATGTCCCGTGCCATGCTCGTAACCGTGCTTCACCGCTATGCAGGCTCTCCTACAGCAAATGCCAGCAGCTTTACCGACGTAAAGAGAGACTCCTGGTATTCCGCAGCAGTTGACTGGGCATCTGAAAACGGTATCGTCAACGGTGTCGGCGGAAACCGTTTCGATCCCAACGGCACAGTCACCCGTGAGCAGATCGCATCCATTCTTTGCCGTTATGCTGAAAAGATCGGCAGAGACACTTCAAACAAGGATGATCTGCAAGGCTTCGCTGACAGATCCAAGATCACCAACTGGGCATATTCATCTGTCCAGTGGGCAGTTGCTAACGGTATCATATCCGGTGTCAAATCCGGCGAGTCCTATTATGTAAAACCCACCGCAGGCGCAAGTCGTGCCGAGGTTGCAACAATGCTTGTCAGATTTATCAGATCAGCTTCATAATATACCGAAGAAACTCAAAAGCAGTAGTTCATCAAACGTGAGCTACTGCTTTTTATTCGCTTGTATTCTCAGCCCATCATATAATCAAGGCCGTGACGGATGTATATGTCCCAATCCGCCCAGCTATGGTCACCCTCTGTCTTTTCATATACGTGCTCTATACCCGCCTCGGTAAATACCGCATCCATTTTTTCGCTGGAGTCATGGATAAAGTCGCTGTGACCGCACCACATATATATTTTCGGAAGGGTCTTGCCTTCCGCTGCCGCCTGTCTCGCTAAGTGGAACACGTCGTGATGTGTTCCGTACAATGCTTCCGGAGCGACGTCCCCGAATATATACTTTGCTTCAGTGAGGACAAGCTCACGTGCCATATATGCTATATCAAAAGCTCCCGACAAAGCCGTGCATCCCGAATATCTCTCTGGATATGTGAGTGCCGCCTTTACCGCACCGTAACCGCCCATGGAAGGACCGGCGATCATATTGTCTTCTCTTTTGTCTGACATACCACGGAAGATGGTGCGGCATATTTCGGGAAGCTCGTCGGTTATAAATGTGAAATACTTTGCGCCGTACTCCGCATCGGTGTACCAGCTTCTGCCGCCGAAGGGCATAACCACGGCAATACCGCGATCTGCGGCGTAGCGTTCAATGGACGTGCGGCGTGCCCATATGGTGTGGTCATCGGAAAGACCGTGAAGAAGCCACAGCGTTTTATACTTAGGCTCTGCCTTACCTGTCATTCCGATTATTGTTTCGGCATACTGAGGGATAATTACGTTTACGGAAACACCGTGTCCGAGAGAATCTGAGTGGATCTTCATTTCAAAAAATGCCATATTTACGACCATGCCTTCCTTTGATTTATGATACTTTTGTGGCTGTAAGGCACAAATCATGACTGAATAAGGTGGCGAATGCCTTCAGTTCACTTTATTTCCTGACCTTGTACCTCGTTTGTTTTCTTTATTATACCACAGACTCTTTTCCATGTAAAGTATGGAAAACTCCGGAGGCTTGTGCATTTCTTTTTAGTGGATTTCTTTTTCGCACGAAAACTCACACTTTCGTTGACAATTTTTCATTTCTGTGATATCATAATTTTGAAAGTAACTGATGCCGCAGGGCGGTCGGACGGAGATAATCATGAACTGTACTGAATTCATAGGTCAGGCGGTAAGCATCCTCGGTATGCTTCTCGCCATGATATCATTTCAAATGAAAAAGAACACGACGTTTTTTACACTGCAGGCGCTGAGTGGTGCGAGCTTTGCGGCGAGCTTTTTTATTCTCGGCAACAACGTGGCGGCGTGTCTTAACCTTTTTAATATATTAAGAGGCTGGTCCTTCGGATTTGCTCCCGAAAAATCAAAGAAATACTTCGCCATACTTACGGTCGCATTATATACAGGTGCTACGGCACTTACCTTTGACCCCGATACCACAGCGCTTTGGCTGGCGCTGCTCATTTTGTCTGCTCAGATCGTGGGCACTATCGTTATGTTCATCGGCGACCCTAAGACCATACGCATAGCTCAGATTGTGTATATGTCTCCCGCATGGATGGTAAATAACGTGACAGATTTCAATCTCGGCGGTATATTATGTGAGGCATTTAACATAGTCTCAAGCATTATTGCCATCATACGTTTCAGAAAAGTGTGGTTCTGCAAGAAAGCTGACAAGGATTAACGTTCCCGTAGTACCGATAATATATTGTAGTACTTACAAGTATGCTTTATGGGAGATCTGCGTTTAAGCTGTATAAGAATATGTCAATGCATTCTCGCTTCATAGACTATTTGTACAGCCGCAGGCTGAATGGGAGGTTAATATGGAAAACTTCGCAGAGCGCCTCGCTGAAAAAAATGGGGTGTGTTCAATCATTTTCTTTATGAAGCGATATGTGATCCCGGAAATCCGCAAAACCGTGGGCTTGGGAGTATAACATGGAACGAAGCCGTCAACAGGTTTGACGTTGAGAGAGTGGCGTTCAGCCTTCATAAAATGAATACGGGCTATTATTTCATTACGGTACAGCAAGGCACCGGGCATCTTATTGCACCAAATGAGATCTTCGATAAGATTGCCGGCACCAAGCCCGGTGAGATGTGTGCAGAGAGAGATCTGCCAATGGAGCTTGCATCGGCACTTGATAAATACGGTATTGATCTGTGCCTTTACTACACGGGGGTCGGTCCATGTGCAACTCCCGGAATAGGTGAGCGATTCGGATACGTATGCTCCGAAGGTGACGGCACCGTCAGCGAAGATTTTTGCTGTAAGTGGGCGAGTGTAGCACGTGAATATGCTGAAAGATACGGCGACCGTGTCAAGGCATGGTGGATAGACGGATGCTATGATCACCTTGGATACGATGACAGGCTGAGAGGAATATACCACAGGGAGATAAAAAAAGGAAACCCTATGGCAGCCGTTGCCATGAACAACGGAGTTCAGCTGACGCTTGAAAAAGTATACAGCGGGGAAGAATTCACCTGCGGCGAGCAGAACGATTTTCTTCTGATGCCGCATGAAAAGTATTCCGGAGGCACACTGCCGCACATACTTGCCCCACTCGGATATTCGAAAGACATGGTTGAATGGGCAGGCTGGGCAAATGTCGGCGCAAAGCACACCAAGGAATATCTCAGCTACTACATACGCCGATTCAACAGCATGGGCGGTGCGGTCAGCATTGATATATTCGTTGACGTTACGGGAAGATTTGACCCGGAGCAGGAGCTGATCCTGCGTTACGTAGGTAACAACGTTTGAAACAGAACTATAAATCAATTAAAATAAAGGAGCCAAAACATCATGAAAAATCCCGCTGAATTTTTAGCTGAGAAAAAATGGGGAGTTTTCACCCATTATCTTGCCCACAGTATGTGTGACCCTACGGATCACCACAACAGGGGAGTCGGTGAGATCTCGTGGAACGATGCCGTAAATATGTTTGACGTTGAGAGGCTGGCTTATACCCTCAATAAGATGCACGCCGGTTATTACTTCATCACTCTCATGCAGGGAACCCGTCATATGCTTGCCCCCAACGAGACGTACGACAAGATCGCGGGCACCAAGCCGGGCGAGGCGTGTGCTAAAAGGGACCTCCCCATGGAGCTTGCTGTGGAGCTTGAAAAATACGGTATTGACTTTTGCCTTTACTATACCGGAGACGGTCCTCATAAGGATCCCGTGATCGGTCCCAAGTTCGGCTTTACAGGAAGTGCAGGCGACGGCGCACACATCAGTCGTGAGTTTTGTGAAAAATGGGCAAGCGTTGTGGGTGAATACGCAGAGAGATACGGCAGCCGTGTAAAGGGGTGGTGGATGGATGGATTCTATGCAGATTTCTTCGGTTACACCAATGAGCTTCGCAGTATCTACTACAAGGCAATAAAAAAGGGGAATCCCAATGCGGCTGTGGCATTCAACGACGGAGTAAAGAACGGATTCTGGAGAGTATATCCCGAGGAAGAATTTATCTGCGGCGAGTTCAATGATTTTCTTCTGATCCCGTACAATAAATATATCGAGGGCGCACAGGCACACGTTCTTGCCCCCCTCGGATACGACATGGATGGCTTCAAGGACTGGAACGGCTGGTCAAGGTCCGGACTCCGCCACACCAAGGAATATATGCGTGACTATATCCGTGCTGTATCCCGTGTCGGCGGAGCTGTGTCAGTTGATATGGTGACATATATTGACGGCACCTTTGACGTAGAGCAGGAATTTGCAATGCATTGGGTAGGAAACAATCTCTGACCCACGCCAATAGAATAGCTGAGGCGCACTTCTGATTATCTGAAGTGCGCCTCTTTTATTTTGATTTGCTATTAACTTTCAGGATTACTTCTTGGGTTCCCCTCTCTTACGGATGATCCTTGCGGGATTTCCTACCGCTACGCTGAACGGAGGCAGGGACTTTACTACAACAGTACCGGAGCCGACCACACTTCCTTCTCCGATATCCGCAGAATAAAGGATGGTAACGTTCATGCCGATGTAGCTGTCTCTGCCGATTGTGACCTTTCGCGTGTTTCCGCCTTGCTCAATAATGGGACGGTCCGGGTCTTCAAACTTGTGTGAATAAGGTGTGAGGGATATATTTTGTGCCAGCAGGCAGTGATCTCCGATATCAAGTCCCACATGACCGAAAAGCGTTGTACCCGTACCGATGTATACGTCGTTACCGATATTCATCACGCTGTCCTCGTGCTCAGTATCAAGGTACACTCTCTGTGTAATTGTCACGTTGTTACCGATGTTAATCCGGCTGTGCTCGCCTCTGGCTATGATGGTAACGTCGTCACAAATATTAACGTTACCGCCAACGGTGATGTTTTGAGGATTTCTTATTCTTACGCCCACACCGACATTCAGATTCTTTCCGCAGGACTTGAATTTTTTCGAATAGTATTCATTTCTCAGCTTTGCCGCCTCTTCGCCGTCGGTATTCATAAATACCGCTTTGTAGAATTCCTCCTTGTCCTTGAAGCTCTCGAATGCTTTTGTGAAAAAGTTGTCCATAATTTGTGCCCTTTCTTTTTGTCTTGAAGGTTTCCTTTAATATTCTATACCCGTTCCTATAAATCCAACGTTTTTGAAATCAGCGGGATTGTGACGGATTATATAATCTATGTACGAATCTATCATCTTAGCGGTAAACAGATATCCCGCGGGGCTTAGATGATTGTGCAGATAATACTGACGCTTGAATTCTTCGTCATAGACGGGACCGTAATTATACAGGTCGATCACGTAACAGTTGTCAAAGGCTTCAGCCAAAGAATAAAGGGCATTGACCATAGCAACAGCAATATCAGACTTACCCTCATTGGGGAAAGTAACGAAAAAGAACTTGGCGTCGGGAGATATCTCCTTATAACGGCTGACAATGGTGGCGTAGTATCCGAGATACGTAGGCTTGTTATTTCTGTAGTCGTTGACGTCAACATCATCCATGGTACCGATACCGCGTATTCCCTCGATGTCATTGACTCCAAGGGCGATAACGTAAGCCTGGCAGGCTTTTCTTTTATCCCACATGAGGTGCCAATCTGCGAATCCGTCAAGGAAGCCTTTTGCGGTCATACCTCCGCAAGAGAAGTTGTACGCCTTGATACCGTTCTTTCTTGCGATGAACTGCCCCCAGGAATATTCAAAAAAGTCATAGTAACCGACATTCCTATCCGGAACGTGGGTCTCGAATTCTCCCGACGAGAGGCTGTCTCCTATAAATGCCATTGTGCGGAAAACAGACGTGTTACTGTAGCCTTCCACCAGCTTGTCTAAAGGCTTTTCATCGGAAGAGGGGATAACATCATATTTATTCATTTTTTCTGCCTTTCTTAATATAAATCTATAACTAACAGATAATCGTGTTTTTATGTCTTGGGGGATCACCCTTTTGGATTTTTTAAATTTCTTGTGCTGAGAAGTGCTGTAATTATCTGCTTACTCGTCCGTGCTTTCCGAACTGTTCTCGGGAATGGGATATTTTGAAGGATCGATCTTGCCGTGGATCCTTTCGCTGTACTCAACGTTTGTGCGGATAAGCTTCAGCATATGGTTATTGAGATTACATTTTTCTCTCTCCGCAACGCCGAGGAGCTTGCGGTACAGGGTCTCATCAATACGTACTTCAAAGGTTACTTTATTCTTCTGTGCCATAATAGATTTCCTTTCTTTATATTGCAACATTAATTTCAATTCAGTTAATATATTATCTTTATAACTACTTAAAGCATCTACTAAATCATCAGGTACATAGGTTTTATCTAATGTATTATCTTTATTAACTAAAATCTCATAATCCATAAATTCACCTGTTATATTATATTAAAAAAAAGATATAGCGTTACAAACTATACCTTTGTTAAACTCTTATGGTTTTTCATCATTTTCTTAACACCATGCGGATGAGGGAAAGCAATAGTAATAATCGATTTATCTACCATGATTACTACACCATCACCAAAATCAGCATGATTGACATGATCTCCAGGTTCAAAAGAAACATCTTCTTTTCTAAATGCGTCTTCTTTTCTGAAGTTAGATACTTTATCAATAAGCGTTGTTTTATTATTTTCAACTTCCAAATATTTAGTATCAATTTCATCCATAAATCTACTAGGCATATTGACTTGTGTATTGCCAAAAAGCATTCTCTTCTTAGCATTTAGCATCCATAAGTTTTTCTTAGCCCTTGTAATAGCAACATAACAAAGTCTTCTTTCTTCTTCAATTGCTGCCATCGTTCCTTCATTAATCGAATTATAATGTGGAAATATTCCTTCCTCCATACCAATTACAAACACATCATCAAATTCTAATCCTTTAACCGCATGAATTGTCATTAAATTAACTTTATTATTTCCATCTTGATGTTCAGATACATCACTCACCAAAGAAATCTCGT
>CAYYRY010000021.1:0-15615 GCA_964474245.1 uncultured Ruminococcus sp.
ATCTGTTTCATAATAATCTCCCATTCAGCCTTCGGCTGCACATATAAGATAAGGTAAAGTCGATGAAATAAGATGACTTTCCTTTCACGTAATTGCCTGAATGGTCCACACCAAAATAAAAAGCCCTGAAATCGCTCACACGACTTCAGGGACGAAAAAATTTCGCGGTACCACCCTGTTTACCGTTATAATAGAACGGTCAACTCATCAAAGCTCAGGCAAGCTTCTTGTCATGATAACGGGACAAGCCGTAGTCGCTTACTGAAAGTTCTGCGACTCTGCTCCGGAACGAGGCTTCGTTTTCCGTTCATACCGACTCACACCGGCCGTCGGCTCTCTGAAATGAAGTGAAGAAAAGGAATAATTCCATCAACGCATTTAAATAAGTTGCGACAATTATAGCACTTTGGAATGTATCTGTCAAGAGAATTTTTTGAAGTTTTTTAAAGTTTTTATTAAATTGTTTTGCCTGTCAGGACATTTTTTCTGATATTCACTGTCAAAAGCCGTAGAACACAATGACAACACAGTAATAATGATCACCAAACAACGAATAAGCTCAGACAAGCTTCAGAATGTGGATTCTCAATGCATACCGAATTATTATTTACCGTCCGATTCAGAAAGCTCACAAGGAAGTATGATCTCACCCTCTCGCTTTTCAAACTCCTTTATTGCACAGCGGATAAGATACAGTATTTCACCGTTAGCAGATCTGCCCTCGTACTTTGATATATAATGTAACTTGTAATGGAGAGTAGGGTCAATCTCAATTCCAAGATGCTTGTTCTTCTTGTTTCTCATGCCGCCTCACAAAATAATCTTAATTTAAGTATATTTTAAGATAATTTTATGCTATAATGTTCCGTGTATACTTGATTTAAGTATACTAAATTATCATTCACCGTAAAACGCACACGGCATATCTGCGTCAGAGGTCAAGAAAGGTTTCGTTTATTATGAAAGTTGCAATAATCGGTTCGAGAACGCTTCACATAAGCAATATAACTGAGTACATTCCCGACGGGTGTGACGAGATAATCAGCGGAGGTGCCGCGGGAGTTGACCGTTGTGCGGCATGGTTTGCCAACGAAAACTCTTTAAGGCTCACGGTATTTTCACCTGAGTACTCCCGTTTCGGCAAAGCAGCCCCCATTATCCGAAACAGGCAGATCGTCGATCACGCAGATCTTGTTCTCGCCTTTTGGGACGGAAAATCCAAAGGTACGCTTTCAGTTATAAACTACTGTCACAAAACAGGAAAACGCTGCCGCATTATCCATATGAATAATCCATGAATTTTATGCATTTTCCCATTTATATATTGATAAAGCCTCGTTTCTTTGGTATAATTTATATATAAAGACCAACCACGCCTCCGCACCTTGCGGCGGCAGAACGGAGTATATATGAACATCAAAGACATTCTCTCAAAGGTAGACCACACTCTTCTTGCAACGGATGCCACGTGGGATAGGATAAAAATCATCTGTGACGACGGCATAAAATACGGCTGTGCCTCCGTTTGTATTCCGCCCTCCTTTGTCAGAGAGGCGAAAGCTTACGTGGGGGATAAGATCAAAATTTGCACCGTCATCGGTTTTCCAAACGGGTATAATACCACCGCGGTCAAGTGCTTCGAAGCTGCTGATGCTGTCGCGGGCGGTGCCGACGAGGTGGACTTAGTCATAAACGTGACCCACGTGAAGGACGGAAAATTTGACCTTGTCCTCGATGAGATATGTTCCGTAAAGAAAGCATCGGGAGATGCCGTACTGAAGGTCATCATTGAGACCTGCCTTTTGACGGAGGAGGAAAAGACCTGTCTCTGCCAAATAGTCTCAAAATCCGGTGCCGACTTCATTAAGACCTCCACAGGATTTTCCACAGGCGGCGCCACAAGAGAGGACGTCTCACTTATGGCAAAGCACTCTCAGCCTCATCTTAAGATCAAAGCCGCAGGCGGTATTAAAACCTTAAAAGATGCAGAAGACTTCATCGCCCTCGGTGCATCAAGACTCGGTACCAGCAGAATAGTCAGTCTGCTGAAAAATGAAGAGGCAAAATCAAGCTATTGATCTGTCACTTTCTGACATCTCATGACCAAATACCTCTTGACAACTACACCGGTTTAGCTTAACTATTATTACTTCCCCACCCATAACTATAATGATGATCAGAATAAAGAACGGAGGAAATTCATGTTAAATTACCCCACCCCACACATAAACGCAGTCCCCGGAGATTTCGCCAAGACAGTGCTCATGCCGGGAGACCCTCTCAGAAGCAGGTTCATAGCTGAGAATTTTCTCAAGGACATAAAGCTTGTCAATAATGTCCGAGGAGTTCAGGGCTACACGGGAACGTATAAGGGCATACCCGTCTCCGTTATGGCAAGCGGTATGGGCATTCCCTCCATCGCAATCTACTCATACGAGCTGTATCAGTCATACGGTGTTGAGAATATCATCCGTGTAGGCTCTGCAGGTTCAATTAATACGGATATCCACGTCCGCGACATAGTCATCGGACAGGGCGCCTGCACGAATTCAAGGTTTGCAGAGCAGTATCACCTTTCCGGTACCTTTGCTCCCATTGCCAGCTACGAGCTTTTAAAAGAATGCGTTACAGCAGCGGATAACATGGACCTCAGATACCACGTGGGCAATCTCCTTTCCTCCGACACCTTCTATAACGATGACGAGGGGATCCCCGATAGTATGTCCTCCACTCTCCCATGGGCAAAAATGGGAGTAATGGCAGTTGAAATGGAAGCGGCCGGGCTATATATGACAGCCGCAAGATGTAAACGCCGTGCCCTCGCCATCTGCACTGTATCCGACCATATCATAACAGGTGAAGCAACCACTGCAGAAGAAAGACAGACTACCTTCACAGATATGATGAAATTAGCCCTTGAAACTGCAGTACGTATGGCAGAGCACTGAGCCATTATGTCCAGCGAAGGATACCACTAAGTAATATCACCACTCAGAAAATAATCAAATAACATTCCGACAAGTCGGCAGAACGGAGTCACCATGACAAAAGCCCAGAAGAAAAGACTTTGCCAAATGGCAATGGATGCCATGAACGATTCATACGCCCCATATTCCAACTTCAAGGTAGGCGCCGCTGTCCTGTGCGAGGACGGAAGGATATTCACCGGATGCAACGTGGAAAACCTCTCATATTCCGCCACCGTCTGTGCAGAAAGAGTAGCAGTATATAAAGCCATTAGTGAAGGGACACGCCGCTTTTCAGCCATTGCAGTGGCAGGAGGCGAGGGCGGCCGTATTGCCGGCAGAGTTACCCCATGCGGAGTATGCAGACAGGTGCTGAGCGAATTCTGTGATTGGGATATGCCGGTACTTGTTGTAAAGCTCTCCGACGGAGAATACGAGGAGTATACCATGAGAGACCTTCTCCCCGAAGCCTTTGAATTCTAAGCCAACCACTGAAAGGAGACAACACCGTGAGAATGTACGACATCATAGCTAAAAAGCGTGACGGATACGCACTCACAGAAGAAGAGATCCGCTATTTTATAAACGGCGTCACCACAGACGAAGTACCCGATTACGAGACCTCCGCCCTGCTCATGGCTATATTTCTTCGCGGAATGAACGACACAGAGTGTGCCATACTCACAGAAGCCATGGCAAGCTCGGGAGACACAGTGGACCTGTCGCACTTCGGTGAACTGTCCGTTGACAAGCACAGCACGGGAGGCGTCGGAGATAAGACATCCCTCATAATATCTCCCATTGTCGCCGCCCTCGGCTGTAAGGTGGCAAAAATGTCTGGGCGCGGACTTGGGCACACGGGAGGCACAGTTGATAAGTTAGAGTCCATCCCCGGATACAGAACTGCAGTCACCCCAAACGAATTCATAGACATGGCTGATAAGACAGGATTAGCTCTTGTGGGACAAAGCGGAAACATGGCTCCCGCTGACAAGAAGCTGTACGCCCTCCGCGACGTAACCGCAACGGTAAACAGCATTCCACTCATCACCTCAAGTATAATGAGTAAAAAGCTCGCCGCAGGCACCAGGAATATCGTACTTGATGTAAAGGTAGGAAGCGGTGCTTTCATGAAAACCCCGGAGGATGCGGAAAAGCTCGCTTTATCCATGGTAAACATAGGCAAAAAATGCGGCAGAAGAGTCAGTGCCGTGCTTACGGGAATGGATGCCCCGTTAGGTCGTGCCGTAGGGAACTCCCTTGAGGTTATCGAAGCTGTAGACGTGCTCACCGGCAAGTCCCGAGGAGCACTGAGAGACGTCTGCGTATGTCTCGCCTCGGAAATGGTATCCCTCGTTTACGGAATACCCCCGTCAGAGGCGGAGAGCAAGGTGGTCGAGACCATCGACAGCGGTACGGCGTATGAGAAAATGAAGGAATGGATAGTCTCCGCAGGCGGAGACGTCAGATTCGTCACAGATACTTCCCTTTTCCCAAAGTCACGCCACAACTTCGAGGTCAAAGCAGATAAAGACGGGTACCTCACTGCAATGGATGCAGAAAAGATAGGTACGGCATCCGTTATCCTCGGTGCCGGACGTGAGAAGAAGAGTGACCCCGTAGACCACAGCGCAGGTATCGTCATATCCGCCACCCTCGGCAGCTACGTAAAGCGCGGCGACGTTCTCTGCATACTCCACACAAACAAAGAGACTTCGCTCCCCACCGCAGAAAAGCTGTACCTGAGTGCCTTGACATTCGGAGATACCCAAGCCCCTGAAGCTCCCCTTGTGTATAAGGTGATTCGTTGAGCGAACACATAGAATCCATCTCCACCGCATCACGTGGTGGGGATTTTTCTGTTTTATCCACCATTCTCTGCCCCTCCTTACAAAAATCGGTATATTTCCGCTTCGCGAAAACATACCGATTCTATCATCTATTATGTATCTATACTGCCTTCATCCTATTCAGCCTCACCGAGGGAATTAACGCATCCCATAAACACGGGTGCGCTTCGCGAGAGGTCGATTATCATATACACGAAGGGCCTCGTTAAATATACCGACTTGCGCTCCTCAATACCATCCGAGCTTGTGGCTTCCATCGTAACTCCCGACACCGCCGCCGCTTTCGTGCCTGCTTCATCCACGGAAACGTAAGTCTTGTGGATGACCTCGCTTATGAACAATTCGCGCTCCGCCAGAGATGAAAAGTCCGCTTCATCTATGTTGAAGGCATCCTCTATTCCCATGGAAGCAAGCACCGCCGACAGCTCGCCGTCGTAGCTGCATTCGAATTTCGGTATCGCCACGTCCACGGTACAGCTTTCGGGCTCTCTCAAGATCTTGCGAAGGCTCTCCCCGTCAAGGGTACTCACGTATTGACTCACGCTCATCCCCTCCTTGGGAAGAAGGGCGGCAAAAGCAAACTTCCCTCCGTCGTAGTACTTGATGAAGCCCGTGGCATCGCCTCCGTCAAGATAGTTGGACTCGCATGAATGCATAAACTCCACCTCACACTCCGTGCCGTCGTAGGAGGTGAAACCTCTCTCCCACAGATCTTCATCCGTGTATTTCTGCATCCACTCACCCTCAAAGGCAAGGGCGTTTATCAGATACATCACCGCCCCCGGCGACAGCCTGTCAATGAGCTTTTCTATCATACCGTCCGTTTTTTCCCTCACCCAACGGTTGATCTCATCTGCCGCCGCCATGTCAAAGGGTATCTTGTACGCATCCGCACCGTAATAGTCCGCGTTCGCCTGAAGGAAGTCCCGCTTCACATCCAAGCCTTCTTCATCGCTGAACCAAACGGAATTCGCTATCTTAAGGGAGCACTTTCCGTTTTCGGGAACACTCCTCACCGCGCTGTATAAATACTTGTTCATCTCATCCCTCGGTAGGCCAAGCACCGTCTCCATCTGAGCAAGCGTTTCTCCTTCTGCTCCGTTTTGCACCATGGCAAGGGCAAGGGACACCGAAAGCGGAGACACGAGTACGTTTTCCCCGTCGTCAAGGACGGCACGAAACAGTTCAAAAGCAAACTTCGCCGACATCATGTCGCCGTCCTCAACGGTCATTGCCTCAACGGTATCGACCCTACGCGCCTTTATGCCACCCGTCAAGTCATCCGCCGTACTATCGACATCTGCATAACATCCCGCAAGTCCCACCGCCGCGGCGAGAACAAGAACCAAGCATATGATCTTATATAATCTTGTTTTCATTATAATCTCCATTCTGCCGCTAAAGCGGCAACACAAATAAATACTGAAACAAACACGGTCCGCAAAGCGGAGAAAAATCCTCATGTCCGATTTTTCAGTGTTTGTTTGCGCGTGAAACAGATATACTTTATCTAAAGCTATCTGAACTTTCACGCTAACCTCTATTCATCTGTAAGTCCGCTTCACTTAATACCGTAACCTTGACCAAACCTGTTTGTAAACCGTCCGAGACGCGTTCATTCAAAGCGCCAAGCTCACTTTCCGAGCGAGTCCACGCATCCCATGAAGAACGGGATGTTGTGCTCGCAGTCGATGAGCATATAGATAAACGGCCTGTTTAGAATTATTTCCTTCTCCTCCAAAGGAACGTCACTCTTATCTAAGGTCTCGATCACCGTGGCAGCCCCCGCACGGGTGCCGCGCTCACCTACGGAGACGTGGGTCTTGTGAAGCACGCGATCAATGAAAATATTGCCGCCCGTGGAAGTACCGAGCCCCGTCAGATCCGCCCTGTCGGGATCAAAGGCAAGGACGACACCCATGGTCTTCAGCACCTCCACCATATCGGTCGAATATTCCGACTCAAACTTCGGTATGGCTGTGGTGACGGCTTCTTGCTTCGTCTCAGTCAGAAGCGAGAGCAGCTTTTCTCCGTCCAAGCCGTCCGCGTACTCACGCACGCTCACGCCCTCCCGCGGAAGTATCGCCGCAAAGGCGTATTTTTTGCCGCTGTAGTATTTGATAAATCCCTCGGCATCCCCGTCGGAGAAGTATCCGTAGCCGCTGTCGTACATAAAACTTGCACTCTGCGTCCTCCCGTCGACGTCGGTGAAGACTCCGTCACTCACGTGAAGCTCATCGTATCCTTTCATCCACTCAGCTTCAAATGCAAGGGCGTTCACAAGATACATAACTGCGTTATCGGGCACCTCGTCAAGAATGTCCTCCACCATGCCGTCTGTCTTTTTCTTCACCCAGCGGTTGACGTCATCCTTAGTTGTCCCGTCAAATGGAGTCTTGTATGCATCCGCACCGTAGTAATCCGCATTAGTCTGCAAAAAATCACGTTCTACCGTGAACCTTTCGTCATTGGTGAACCAGATTGAGTTGGCAAGGCTAAGCTTATACTTATCCCCCTGAGGCAGGCTTCCCATATACTCCGTCATCGCGTAATTGAGAGTCCCCAATTTCATGCCAAACATCTCCTCAAGCCCCGTTAGCGTCTCACCCTTCGCGCCGTTTGCACACATGGAAATGGCGATCATCACGGAAGTGGGGGATATCAGTATGTTTTCTGCATCTGCCAAACTCTCGCAGAAAAGGCGCACCGCAAAGTCCGCTATCTCGTCACTGCAATCGGGAAGGATACCCGGCACCTCAATGCAGTTAGGGATGACGTCCGCCATCAAGTCCTCCGCCGCCATTGCCGTACATCCAACAAGATCAAACGCCATCGCAAACAGCAACACCATCGCAAAAACGGCCGCAATTACTCTTTTTCTCGTAAAATCACCTCACGATCATTCAAAAACACAAGCAAAACACAATTTCTGCCAATGCGTAACTTATTTCACTTCACCGCCGCCCCATTCAACCACACAAAAGCCGCGTCTTTCGGGGGAGTTAAGCACCTGCGACTCCATCTCAACAAAGGTGTCGGAGGCGTACCATGCCATGAACACCCTCAGCACCGTGTCGGGCGTGGGAGTTACCTCAAGGCGAGCCCTGTCGGTGTACGCATCATTTTGGAAGGAGATCACGTTGTACTCGTTTTTCTCCATAAGCGGTAGCCAGTACACGATAAACTCGTTTGCCTCGCGGCGGTTAAGTCCAAGCTCCTCAAGGGCATCCTCAAGAAAAGCCGCCGTGTCACAGCCCCTAACGCAGAAGCCACGTGAGAAGTCGTAGTCCGCGAGAGTCTCCCCCTCCCAGTAAAGGTAGTTATATTTCTTGCCGTCACCCACCGTCAGAGTTCCGTCGGGAGATGCCGTTACGGACCATCCGCCGTTATATGCGGGGTACGTGCAGGTCAGACGTCCGTCAAGCGTCAGCTTAACGTCTACCTTCATCTCTTCTTCGGGGTAAAGGTAAATGACGGGTTTTTCAGAATATATCGGGCCCGACACGTTATCATTGACGTACGTCTCGATGTCTGTTATATCTCCCTCATATCGCATCTGCTCATCGTCGCAGAACACATTTTCAGCTTTGATGCTGACGAGGTCTCCGACGCACCAGTCCTCACTCAGATGTCCGTTGAACTTATACTGAAAAGGAGTAGGCGTCAGGTCTGCGGCAAAGAAGCAGTTTTCGTATATCTCTGTGATCTCCATGCTTGAAAAATCTATCTCCATGGAAGGCAAAGTGCTCTGACCTTTTGTCTCCAAGTCTTCCTTGTCAAGCCATTCACCCCTGTACTGCACCTGCCTGAGGTCAGCGATCTCCCACGACACCGCACCCACGGCGGCGGGGTACGATGTACCAACCTCACCCCTGTAGGTGACCATAACGTAGTCCCCCACCTCAGCGCCGATTTCACAAAGTTCCTTGAAGTCGAAGGAGACCCTTTCGCAGATCCTGCCGATGGGCTCCCCCTCAAGAGGAGCTACCGTCACGGTGTAGTTGTGGAAGTACTGTACCTCAGCGACGAAGCTGACGGGGGCAAACAGCCTCTCCGTCTCCCACAGCTCGCTCGCTGACTTATACCTGTCCGCGCCGAAGTAGACCCTCGTGTTCTCGTAGGTGCCTCCCTCCGTCTCGCGATTCCATACGACTATATTATATATGAGCGACCCGAACTGTGCAGTTCCGCCGTCGCGCAGCGTTCCAAGTGGGATCGGTACCGCCAGCAATCCTACAGCCAGCGCTGCCGCCGTCCAAATAATGATCCTTTTCGTCATGCCCGTTCCACCTCGTTTCACTTGTTTTCCATAAGCCGTATAATCACGGCACGGAGCGTCTGAGCATCCTGCTCATCAAGAAAAATGATGCGACCGTCCGTTTCGTCCGTCAACACCACGCCCGTGAGTGTAAGAGTGCGCACCTCTGTGTCCTCTGCCATGTAGACTATCTTATAGCCCACCATCGGCAGTCCGGTCACGGTGCTCTCTGCCTCCACGTCAAAGCCTTCAGGGTCTTTTTCAGGTATTATAGTTAATTCTCCTCCCGGGTAAGCCGTATCACACGGTGCATCCGTATTATTCTGTATACCCGGTTCATCCGAATACCCGGGTTCTTCCGGTGGATCCACCACCTCGGGCACCTTCGTCTCATCCGAAGCATAGCAACCGAAGCCGTCCCCTTCCTTTGCATACTCTGCCTCAAGGGACTCTATCTTCCCAATAAGCTCATCCGCAGTGTCGGCGGAAAGAGATACCGAAGTCCCCTCCTCCGCATCATACAACACGAGAGTGGCACAGTCCTCTTCCGCAGCGTCCAAAACGAACTCTAACTTATCGTTATCGACGTCGGTCGAGCCCACGTAGCCGCCCTTGTCGCTCCTCTCTGGGATCAGTCCCCACGCAGAAACAAATACCCCCGTAAAAAGGCACAGGGACACCGCGGAGGCAACCACCCGCCGTCGCCTGCGACACCTCTCCTGCAAGCGGTCGTCGCTTCTTATGTATATCTCTCTTTTTATTTCTTCTAAACTTCTCATAAAACACCATCCTCTCCGAGAACGGCACGAAGCTCTCCCTTTGCTCTGTACAGGAGATTATCCACCTGCTTTTTCGTTTTCTTCATTACCTTAGCCGCTTCCTCGTAGCTCATCTCCTCAAAATAGACGAGATGCACCGCATCCCGCATAGCAGGAGGAAGATGCGTCACCGCACTGTTCACTGCCCTCGCCCGCTCGTCTCGCAGGACCATGTCCTCGAGGGTATCGGCGTCGGAAGCCATTTCCGCCTCGGAAAGCTCCTCCGTCACGAACCGACGGGAACGCCTTAAGTGATCCAAGGCACGGCTTCTGCCGAGCATAAAGAGGTACGTTTTAAGGGAGACCTTGAAGTTAAACTTCCCGCGGTTCACCACCAGGTCCGAAAAAGCGTCAATAGCGATATCCTCCGCCGTATGCACGTCTTTCACGTAACGGCAGATAAAGAAAACCAGCGGATGAAACAATTCTTCCACGATCTCATCAAAGGCGGCCTCGTCACCGTCAAGAAAACGGCGGTAGCTACAAGCACCGTTATCCATGCGACTCCTCCGATCAGCCTTCATTCAAGGACCATGGGACCCTTTCACTTATTATACGAACGACCACGTGAAAATCCTTACGTATTTTGAAAAAATTTCACGTTTTTCATCTCTAAATATTATACCGCGCCCTCCCCCGCCTTGTCTACCGTATTCTCCCCCGCGAGAAATATCTCGCAAATCTTACAACACCCTCTGACATTCCGTACGTCTAACCCACCCGTTGGCGGAACCATCTCTACTTGCGAAGCAAGTAAGCACGCCGAAGTCAGTACATTCGCCTTACGGCGAAGTGCGTCACGGAACGTGGGCGTTCCGTGCACCTCGTCGCATAGCTCCTCACCTCCTTGGCTTAAGCATAACTCATGCCTCGCCGTACGGCGACCATAACGCTTTTCCTCACCAATAATAAAAAAACGAATATTTTTGCTTCACAAAAATCAACCGTTTCTCCTATCTATTATCTTTTCTTCCCTCCCCATTCAACAAAAGCTCACACTTTTCACTTATCACCGTCTAAAGGAACCGTTGATATGATAAACAACTGATTGATAATTGTTTTATACGGAAACGGATGATATAATAATACCGTAAGCTTACGAAATATCATATCACGGAGGAAAACTGAATGAATATTAAGATTGGTGCGAAGATAAAAGACCTTCGCCGTGAAAATAACGTTACTCAGGATACCCTTGCCGCCGCTATCGGTGTAACACCTCAAGCGGTATCACGTTGGGAAGCGGAAACCGGATACCCCGATATCGAATTGCTCCCCTCTCTTGCCGACTTTTTCAGTGTCAGCGTAGACGAACTCGTGGGATACAGACTGTCTGACAGAGAGGAAAAGCTGTCCCGCGTAAAAAGCGAGCTAAACAGGCTGTCGGAGGTTGGAAGTGCCGCAGAGCAGCTTGAATATGCACGCCTTGCCGCGTCACAGTTTCCAACGGACTGCGAGATAAAATGCTCACTTGCCACAAGTCTTTACCTCATGTTCGACAATACGGAGGACGGTAGCGTACTGTCCGAGGCAGAAAGCCTCTGTACCTACGTAATCGAAAACTGCAAAGTTTACGACACCCGCTATGACGCCGTATCCACGCTGTTCACCATATACTCAAAAACAAACCGTCCGCACAAGGCGCTTGAACTGACGGAAGAACTCATACCCATGAAATACTGCCGTGAATTTCTGTTATCTGAGGGCACCGGCGACGGAAAAACGGAGCTTTATATCCAGGATGAGATTTCTAAGCTGACGGACTGCCTCGGAACTGCTATATGGGGCTTATGTTTCAACGAGGACTTACCAAATGACCCGTCCACGTGGGAAAAGAAGATCGTCATGATGGAGACCTCAAGTAAGCTGTACCTGATGATATACGGAGAAGACCTTATGTTCTACCACACAAGGCTCGCCTTCAACTATTTTATGATGTCCACTTATCAGATGGCCCTCGGAAGAGAGGCTGATGCACTCGACTCTCTTGAAAAGATGTGTCACCATGCCACTCAATACGACCTGTCCTACTCCGTAGATCACGACAAGTATTATACTTCAATATTCACAGATAAGATAATCTACCCCGAGCCGAGCAATAGCTTCCATGAACTCACGGAACACTCACAGAGCTATTATATGTTAGAGAAGTTAGCTAACCCACGATATGCTTCGGTCAAAGATACCGAGAGATTTAAAGCTGTAGTTGAAAAGCTGACGGAGAACACGTGGTAAGCAATTTCCCACGTCCCCAAACTTTCTTACGGTAATATACTACGTACGTCCGACTCGTGCCGATGTTTTCTCCGTTAGGAAGTTGACAAATCCACTACGTATCAAAGCCGTCCGCGTTTTGCGGACGGCTTTGGTTCAGTATATTCGATTTTCCGTAGAAACTACTCCTTAACCGCAACAAACACTGTCCCAAATTCAGTATCAAACCGGTCCGAAAGTTCAAGTCCGGCGGATTTTATGTTCATAGTCAAATTCTCCGCCGTGTCGGGGTATATCCGTACTTTTCGTGTGCCGAAATCAATATACTCCCCCTGATTCTTATCTATTGAAATAACAGTTCTGCCGCCGTTTAAAAGATCTGCTATCTTGTAGTGAAATAATCTCCCGCTTCACTGCCGGGCATCCCCCATATACCAAGTCGGCACCGTACACGTCATATCCGCGTACCATCCAAGCACCTCACGCGCCTGATTTACCATCACGTCTACCTCACCTTGTCCGAATGGGATCGCCCAATAGAGGGACGACAGCGTATTTCCCGCAATATAGAGAGCCAAAAGGCGCCAGAATCCGATCGGCACTTCTCCGTCAAAATATCCCCTCACGATACCCGTGGCAAAACACGGTGCCTTTTGAGCGCACCAAACGATACGGTTAAACTCCTCCCATGGGTCGCCGAAATCGTATCTGTCAAAATCAATGATCTGCAGTTTTCCCTCTCGGTCGACCATCATGTTTCCGATGTGATAGTCCCCGTGCTGAAACACCTGCGGTCTGTCCTTCAGTAAATGGCGGTTGTCGTTTATAAAGTCTATGAAAAGCTGACCGTCCTCGTACTTCAGGGGACATTCAGTGTAGCCTTTTATCTTTCTGTCAAGCTTTCTGTTGAAGCGCACTTCCCAATCCTCTACGTCTTCGGGGGCAGGGACGGAATGAATCTTTTTCAGAATACGTCCCGCTTCAAGTCCAAGCTCATACTGTTCCCCGTCAGACAAAGCGGGGATCACGTCCTCCGCATCATCCCCGTCTATCCACGTCTGCAAAGTACACACGCCGTCATCGCACGACCAAATTTCAACGGGTCGGCACATGGGAATACCGAGAGACGCCACCTGCCGTTGCAGTCTGAACATATCGCTACGCGTCCCGCTTTTCTCATGGGGCGTGACCCGAAGCAAATACTTCGTTCCGTTCTCAGCAGTAACGCAGAATTTACTGTCGCATGACCAACCTTTGTTTATAGGTTCTTTCGTTACGAAATCCATATGTTCCTCCCAATCCATCGACGGTATTTATCCGAATAATATTTATACATATTATTACACATTATCCCACATCCGTCAAGATACTTCCCACATAAATAACGTCCCCGCTCCGCGAGAATATATCACATTCTGCCCCCGCAAGAAATATCTCACAAATCTTACTCCTAACGCTTATCGTGTTAAGGCTTCCTCCGGGAGGAAGCTCCCGACGGCAGTCGGGTGAAGGAGAACGCGTGCACGGTAAACCCACGTTCCCTTTATGTCTGTCCACCATACACTTGTCTCACCGTTGACGTCACGTACACTCTAAACCATAGCGTTTGCAAGGAACCATCGCTACTTGCGAAGCAAGTAAGCACGCCGAAGTCAGCACATTCTACCTTACGGCGAAGTGCGTCACGGAACGCAAGCGTTCCGTGCACCTCGCTTCGCATAGCTCCTTGGCTGAATCAAATCTTTTTCTTGCTTCGCAACAAAAAGATTTGAAAAAAAGTGAAGCTTAATCTTTCCGAGCCTCTCACTAATTAAGAGTTTTGCTCCGCAAAAATCAACCGCAATTTTTCATTTTCCATTTCTTCATTTCTTCCCCACTTGACACTACTCTTAAAAAGGTTTATAATCATACTGTAACCAAATCCACTCACCCGGAGGTAACTTATGACAACCAACGAAAAGCTGTTCGATTATATAAAAAAATCACCCACACCATACCACGCAGTAGCGCATACCGCAAATATCCTCCGCAAAAACGGATATACCGAAATTTATGAAAACTCAGACTTCACCCTTTCCGAAGGCGGTAAATATTACGTAATCCGCGGCGGCTCCTCCCTTATCGCCTTCCGTGTTCCTACAGATGACTTCAAGGGCTTTATGATGAGTGCCGCCCACAGCGATTCCCCAACCTTCCGTATCAAGGAAAACGCAGAGCTTAAGGGTCAGGCCTACGTCCGTCTCTCCACCGAAAAGTATGGCGGCCTTCTCTGCTCCTCGTGGATGGATCGTCCTCTATCCGTGGCAGGACGTGTCACAGTAAAGGACGGCAGCCGCCTCAAAATCAAGCTCGTTGACCTCGGTGTACCCTGTGCCATGATCCCCAATGTAGCCATCCACATGAACCGCGACGCCAATAACGGCATGAAGTATAACTTTGCCGTCGATATGTTACCACTTTGGTCTTGTACTGACGGTGCAACCTCATTCCTCGACTGCGTGGCAAAAGCCGCCGACACTCCCTCCTCTGATATTCTCACCCACGACCTTATGCTCTACTGCGCAGACGACGGTGTTGAGTGGAACGACTTCATCTCTGCCCCTCGTCTCGATGACCTGCAGTGCGCCTTCGCCTCCCTCGAAGCCTTCGTGACCTCAGATGACGGCGACAGCGTACCCGTATACTGTCTCTTCGATAACGAGGAGGTGGGAAGCTGTACCAAACAGGGTGCAGACTCAACTTTCCTTTTCGACGTCATCTCTCTCATCTGCGATAACTTCGGCGGAGGGCTCAGACGTCGCGTGGCTTCAAGTTTCCTCGTATCCTGTGACAACGCCCACGCCGTCCACCCAAATCACCCTGAGTATGCTGATTCCAATCACACAGTACATATGAACGGCGGCATCGTCGTAAAATATAACGCAAACCAGAAGTACACCTCCGATGCCGTGTCAAGTGCCATCTTCCGTATGATCGCGGAGGAGGCCGGTATAAAGTGCCAGATTTATGCAAACCGCGCAGATATGGCAGGCGGCGGTACCCTCGGCAACATCTCAAACTCCCACGTGTCCTTGAATACGGTGGATATCGGTCTCCCCCAACTCGCCATGCACTCAGCATACGAAACAGCGGGTAAATATGACACGGAATCCATGGTGCGCGCCCTCAAAGTGCTGTTCTCAAAGTCTTTAGGAGGCAATCCGTATAGCGAATTCACTCTGAACTGATCCAATAATATAAAATATCCGGCTGATTTTTGTATATTTGCTCAAAAATCAGCCAAAGCTTTTTTTTAGATTTGGCATAGAAATTTTTTGAATAATTTTTATACCTATTGAATTTCAACTCATTTTGTTATATAATAAATATGTGTTTCTTCGTATTATAATCATGATGCGAACCGCGTGGGACAACCGATGCGGTCGGCACAATTTTCGGTCCATCACGGACCTATACAGAAAGGATTCCAAAAACCATGGAACAGAACACAAGAAGAGTCGGTACAGTAT
>CAYYRY010000022.1:0-3941 GCA_964474245.1 uncultured Ruminococcus sp.
CGGTGGTGTGAGAGGTCGGCTGATCAACTAATGGTCAGCCTCCTACTCGATTGATCTGCGGTAGCAGCGGTAACGGTCTTTACAAAATGATATATTCCAAAACCAAAACGACAACGGGGCATACGACGGCGACCTTGAACATACTTTGTCCGAGGGCAGCCATGGCAATACCTACGACAAGTGCGACTGCACCTGCGATGGGTGTACGGGTGGAATCTACTATGGCGGGAACGGTCATTACAGCCAGGGTAACGTATGGGACGTAGTATAAAAACGAGCGTATGACGGGGTTCTTGATCTCCCGTCTTATGAGAACGAGTGGGAGTACTCTGATCAGATAGGTTACCCCTGCCATGACGAGTATGTATATCCAGATATTGTGATCCATAGGTCAAACCTTTCTTAGTCGAATGTCTTATTCACCGTCGTCATCCTGTGGGATGGGGCGGATAATTGCGGCGGCGAGTGAAATGAGCACGGTAAGGATAATGGTCTTTATGCCCGATGATATGTTACCGAATACGGGAAGCTTGTTTGCGGCGGTGCTGAGGGCAAAGCTGATGAGCACGAGTATGGCGATAACTCTGTTCTTTACAGCAGGGGGGACGATGATGGCGATGAACATTCCGAAAAGGGCAACTCCAAGTGCGCTGACGGCGAAGGCAGGAAGAACATCTCCCACTATGACCCCAAGGGCAGTACCGACCGCCCACCCCGGCATGGCGCACGCCATAACGCCGTATGAGTAAGCCGGTTCGATATATCCCTTTCTGCCGATATTGACAGCAAATATCTCATCCGTGACAGCAAAGCCGATTATCAGCCTGTGGAAAAATGAGGTATCTGATGAGAATTTCTGACTCAAAGTACATGACATGAGGAAATATCTTGCGTTGGCGATAAATACCATGATGGCGACCTCTGCGTAGCCTGCGCATTCGGCAATCAGAGATATACCAGCATATTCGCCGGCGGATGCGTTATTGGTGATGCTCAGGAATAATGCCTGAAGTGCGGAAAAGCCCGCTTTATATGCTGTAATACCCAGAGCGAAGGATACCGCAAAGTAGGCAAGGAATATTGGAAACCCGTCGCGGATCCCTTCTTTTATAGCTGATGATTTTTTCATATGTATGTTTATCCTTTGTTATCTTGTCGACATATATTTTACTACCCATCGGAGAGCTTTTCAAGAGGAATGCGGGAAATTTTCGAAATACTTGGCATAGTGGGCAGTTTTTTTGCGTTTTTTATGTTACGGAAATGACTGCTTTTTCATAAAGGTTGAAAAAATCAGTTTAAACTGATATAATATAGGTATAACTGAAATATTCCGATATATCCCGATATATGTCGATAAGATACACTTTTAAAGGAGGAATGAGTCCTTGAAGTTATTTAACAGATTATGCATCATACTGATGGTGATTTCCCTTGTGGCTCTGCCTGTGTGTGCAGAGGAGGACGATAAGGTTGAATACGTATATTCCTATGGCGAGGCACTTTCTCATCCCGATGAGTTTGGCGGTATAGCTTTGCCGTCTGATGCGAAGTATTTTGAAGATAAGAAGTCCGAAGAAGACAAGGATGACGGAGCTGATTCTGAAAAAACAGATGATGCAGAGGGGGATAAGGCAGAGTCGGACGGTAAAGCAGAAGACGATATGGCAGAGGATACTGATAAAACGGCGGACAAAGACAAAGCAGAGCCTGAAAAATCAAAGTTTGAGGGTTATGCGTCATCTGAGTCGGAGACGTCCGTCATTACTCATAAGAAAAGCGAATACATATCCGTTGGGGCGAAGGAAGAGGATTCTGAGATAACGGTGAAGTTTGACTTCTCAAGAAAGGATGCGGTCATTAACGGAGATGCGATAGGCATCGGACTTTATACGCGAGGCACTGCTGTGGGAGGAGTTGACACACCATACGTCAGCGTAAATATGACTCTTCACGTTGGTAATAAGAAGTATACAGCGGAGCTTCCCGTGTCGGCAGGTGCTGAGGATGTTCTGGTGTTTGACCTCGCAAGCTTAAAAAAGCAGTCTCCCGACAACCTGACACTTACCGTCAAATGGAACGCAGAAGTGTTCTCTGTCAATGAGGTGGTGCTTACCGAGCCTTATGTGACAAAATACCACGATTTTTCTCTGCAAAAGGAAAAGGGGATCAGCTACTTGTCCGTTATAAGTGGCAAAATGGATACCGCTAAGGATAAGCTGAGCTTCAAAACATCGGAGGGGGACGTTTCTTTCATTTTAGGTACGGCTCATTACGGACAGTATGATGAAGAGGCGGATGTACAGATCCGTTATCTTTCTCTCAGCTCCTCGGGTGTATCTGCATCTGTTTCCGTAAGTGAGCTTGGCGGTACAGGTAAGCTTTCCGTATCTAATACGGGAGAGGCAAGCGGTCCCGCTTTGTTCAGACTTGCCGCCCCTGAGGTGCCGGGCGTATATGTGACGGTAAAAAACGTTGATACGGAAGACGTTACTTTTGACAATATCGATATATACAGAACCGATGAGACTGTGTCGGAGAAATTACAGTCTGTCACATCCCTTGCGGTTATTGATGGGGAGCTGTGCGGTGAGGGGACTCTCGACAGCGATACTGTAAAGGAATATTGGGGGTGTTCCATAGGCGTATTCATGGTGCCTGCTGTAGGGAACTCTGAGCCTGTGCTTCTTGATACCGTCAGCGTTTCGTCAAGATTTTCATTTGAAGTTTCCCTTAAAGATCATGCCCATGCGGCATCGGATTATATGTTTTATGCGGCTATCATAGACGGTAACGGAGACTCAAAAAAGATATCATCTCCTCGCTTTGCGGCTGCAGGCGGTATAAAGACCGACGTGAAATCCCTTTACGGTCTTTACGGTGCAGACCCGGTATCTGTTTACGAGTCCGCGGCACCTCACGTTATGATGGATATCGATATTTCTGCCCTTACCGATCCTGCATCTATTACCAATGTAACCATTTCCCGCGGCGGATACGTTTTTACTCTTGATTCAGAGTATCTGAGACTTCTTGACTCCCATATGGAGTTCTACAATACAGCAGGGGTTTCGGTATATGTAAGGCTTTTCTCATCATCTCCCATCAAATCAAGCGTAGATGATACGTACCTTACGTACATAGGTGACGGCAGCGAAGAGTATATGCTTCGTCCTGATACGGCGGAAGGAGCAAATCTCTATATGGCAACGGTCTCCTTCCTTTGCCGAAGATATCCCGTTATATCATCATTTATCCTTACTTCCGGCATCAATTCAAAAAGCCTTACAGGTATGACTTATTCAGAAGTTTACGAAAGCGCAAAGAACGTAGCATTGGCGGCAAGACTCATTTACGGCGCCGCATCGGAGGTGACGGATATTTTCGTGACTCTTCCTGTTTGTGACGAGGGTTATGATACCTTTGCTTCTCCCGAGGTGATGGCGTCCCTTGTTTCCGAAAAGCTTCTTCAGATAGGTCAAGTGCCGTGGGCACTGATGTATACCGATGACAAGTGTGCCATGCCGACACTTATGGAAAATATTATTACCCTTCAGCATATGAACGGCACGGCGGCGGCATCTTATACTGTATACTGCTATACTCCCTCAAAACTGTCTGACAGTATTGTGGAGGACTATAAGTCATTGTGCGAAAGCGCGATGACAAGCTCCGCGGTAGTTGTTTTCCTGTCGGAAGAAAAGCTTGAGTCCAATCTAACAAGAAACATACTCAATAAGCTGAAGCTTGAGATGAAGTCAAACGAAACTAACCTTGTGACGGGGGATGCTAAGCTGTCACGTGAGGAAGAGCTTGGCGACGTTATCGGCAAGGCGCTTATGTGGGACTTCACTTCGTCATTCAGTACACAGGGATGGATCGCAGGATACGGTGTCGATTATCTTTCAGTGGTATGTATTGCCTCGGTCGGTCTTTTCGGT
>CAYYRY010000022.1:3951-15494 GCA_964474245.1 uncultured Ruminococcus sp.
CTGTGAGTCTCATAGGTGAGGAGTCGGCAAGCCGTGTACTCAGATGTATCACTGAGGTGTCCGATGAAAATACTGCAGGTATCATGCTGTGCAGTATGGAGAATCCTTTGAATTTAGGTGATGCTCCGCTTATTGAGCTGACGTATTCATATGATTCATCTGATACTGTCAATACGGTTTTCGTTTTTGTAAGCGGAGAGGATCGCGCGGAGTTTTCGCTTTCGGACAATGCGGAGCCTGATGCAGACGGAAAAATGCGTGTGGTATGCGACCTTACCGAGTTTGCAAAAACTTCAAAGGTGGCTTACGTCGGCGTTATTATATACTCCGCGTCATCAGTTACCTTTGACCTTGAGCAGGTTTCCGCGATGAGTCGTACTATAGATGACGTTTCCGTTGAAGAACTAATAAAAAAGTCAGTGGTTAAAGACGAAAAAGAAGAGGTGTCAGTCGTACGCATAGCGGTGGCAATACTTACGGTTTTCGCTATGATTGCAATTACTGTCAGATGTGTAGTGGTATCGAGCCGCTTTGACAAGAAGCTCAAAAACGTGATCAAGCGAAGAAGACGCTGATCTGACTTGCCTGAACCTCAAACGATGTCTTTATGAAAGGGTTCCATGGTATATATGGAGCCTTTTCGTCATTTTGATGGGGAATTATAAAAATATGCCTTGGCAATACTTTAAGTAACAATGTATCTTTAACTATGCAAGTTGACAAACGATGACGGATTTGATATAATTATAATGTTAGATATTTATTTTATTAAGGAACTAATTTAATCGGAGATTTTTAACTTGGATAATCTTAATCAGACTAATGAAAATATGTCGGACGGAAAACAGACACCCGGCATCTCAAGGTATGTACCCCTTTTGATCCTGACACTCATTACGTCGCTGTGTACGTTCTTTTTTCTTCGTGTCAGCGATATCGTTATGTTTGTTCCTTTCTTTGCGTTTACGACAGCGATAGAGACTTTTTTGCTTTGCGGACTTAAGAATATAGCTGTATTCCTGATTCCTCTCGCATCCTCTGTTTTGTGTTTTCCGAATTACCTGCCTGCCGTTATATGTTTCTTTGTGCTTGTCAGCATTTCAGCCTTGTTTACAGCTCTTCTTTCTGCGGGAGCAGAGTCCTTCAGCTTTTTTATCACAAGTGCTCTTGTGTATTCCGTGGTTGCAGGTGCCGCATTTGTTTTCCTGTCGATCATGGTATTCGGATCTTTGAGTGCAAGTCTTGAGTATATTTCTGACATGAGTCTGCAGCTCATGAAGACGGCCACAGAAGGGTATCCGGAGGAGGTCGTATCCTTATACCTTGAGGTGGCGGAGATGACGGTTTACGTGCTTCCGTCGGTAATATGTGCTGTGGGATTTTTTGCGGCGTGGATCAGTAAGTGGACTCTATCATCATGCTGTAAGAAAGTCACCCCCGCAAAGCCTCTGTATACAAAAACAACAACTGCTCCCGTGGCGTTGGCTGTTATCTATATTATCATGTCCCTGTTCGGATTTTTGTTTGCATCAGGTGAGGGAAGCTTAGCTTTCTCTGTTGTGAATATTAATGCGGTTCTTACGATGATATTTATAGGAGAGGGCTTCAGAGAGTATTTTTCGGTGCTTTTCAGACACGGCGAGACAAAGCAGAAGTTCATTTATATCGTCGTCGGTATTGGCTCCGTAATTATTCTTCAGGCATCGGCAATATCAATACTTGCTTATTTTGGCGCTTACAGAACCGTGTTTAACAAGCTGCGTACTGTAAAGATCCAAGGGGAGTAACGATTCGGATAATTAAATTTGTTTTATTGAACGGAAATATTTTATGAAGAAATTGATTTCATTTGTTCACAAGCATTGGCAGACCGTTATTACTGCCGCATATGCCGCGGTACTGTTTTCGGTATATGTGGTGGCTGCTTCAAAGGGGCTTCCCCATCTGCTCAGATTTGGTTTTTTCTTCCTCTTACTTCTGATACTCGGTATCGTATTCATTAATTTTGCCTGCAAGCGTTTTTCAGTAAAGCCGGGACAGATCAAGGACAGGACGGTGCTCAGCCGTTCCATGTTCGATTCCATCGACAGAATGGATTCTCCTGCGCTTATGTGTCATGCTGACGGACGACTTGTATGGTGTAACGAAAGCCTCAGAGAAACTCTTCCCGACGGACGAAAACCATACGGTAAAAACGTGGCGGATATTCTCGGAGTTACCGTTGACAGGCTCAGAGATGCCCCCGCAGAGGATGGACTCGGCCTTGAGTTTAACGGAAGATACTACATTGCCAAGTACAACAGCGTAAAGCTTGAACGCGGCGGAGGCCTTATCATCCTTACCGAATCTGCGGAATTTAAGACCATGAGTGACGAGCTTGATCTTATTCACGAGCGTCTTGAGGACAGCGATCCCGTTGTGGCATACGTGCTTATCGATAATATTACTGAGATGATGCAGCATGACAGTGATTCATACCGTCCTGCGACTGCCAAGATAGACGAGGTACTGAGAGACTTTGCCGCTGATGTTCACGGTATTATCAAGGAGTATGAGAGAGACAGATATCTTCTTGTATTTGAGAAGAGCAGTCTTATGAATCAGATCAAGTGTAAATTTGAAATACTTGACCGTATCAGAGATATCAGAGTAGGCGCAGAGCAGCTTTCTGTAACTGTTTCCATGGGTATATCATCCATATACGGAAATTTTTACGAAAAAGAGCACGCTGCAAGGCAGGCTCTTGAGCTTGCGCTAAGCCGAGGCGGAGACCAGATAGTAGTAAAGACGGATGAATCCACCGAGTTTTACGGCGGAAGATCCAAAGCGTCGGGACGCCGCAACAGCGTGCGCTCACGAGTGGTGTCCAACGAGCTTATCATGCATATGTCACGTTCCTCAAACGTACTTATCATGGGTCACAAATATCCCGATTACGACTGCATTGCGGCATCTGTGGGACTTGCAAGGATTGCTATGTTCTGTGGAGTTGATGTAAATATCGTAGCTGATGAAAAGGATGAAAACGTAGCTATATGTATGAAGCTTCTGGAGGGACTTCCCGAATACAGAGGTATATTCGTATCAGCCGCTGAAGGTCTTGATCTTATGCAGACCGGCACGTTTGTAGTTATTTGCGATGTCAATAATCTTGCCATAGTTGAAGATCCTGCGATCATTGAAAATACGAAGCTTTACGGAGTTATCGACCATCACAGAAAGACCGCTGAATTCAAGAAGGATCCTCAGCTTGAATATATTGAGCCTAAGGCATCCAGTGCATCCGAGCTTGTAGCTGAAATGCTTGAGCAGATCTTGCCGAAGGATATGCTTACTCACAATGAGGCAAATCTGCTTCTTTCGGGAATCATGCTTGATACACATCAGTTCTCCCGCATGACAGGCTCAAGAACTTACGGTGCCGCGCTTTATCTGCATGATTGCGGTGCAGAACCTCAGGCAGTACAGGATTTCTTCAAGTCGGGTTATGACGAATACATGAAGGAGGCTCGTTTTCGTTCCAACGTGGTGATCTACAGAGGGGACATGGCTATTACCCTTTGTGACGAGTCTCACGGAAGTGCCGCAGGGGATAAGGTCATTGCGTCCAAGGCTGCGGAGGGACTTATTGGTATAAGAGGCATCAAGGCGGCGTTTGCCATCGTTTCCGTAGGTAACGTGATGCATATTTCAGCAAGGTCCACGGGCGAAATCAACGTACAGCTTATCCTTGAAAAGCTTCACGGCGGAGGCCATTTTGACACGGCGGGTGCACAGCTTAAGGATGTCAGCGCTGAAGATGCGGTAAAGCAGCTTAAGAGTGCCATAGACGAATACATCAGCGAAACTAAGGCACAGAAAACGAAAAAACAAAACGCTTGACTTCAGATGTCGGAGTTTAAGCCGGAATAGCAGAATAATATTTGCTGTTTCATAAATTTTATTGTATAGCCGCATGGCTAAACGGAGGTTAATTATGAAAGTAGTACTTTTAAAGGATGTAAAGGGTCAGGGCAAGAAGGATGAGATAATCAACGTATCCGACGGATACGCAAGAAATTTCCTTTTCCCCAAGGGACTTGCTGCTGAGGCAACAGGCTCTGTACTTAACGATATCAAGAATAAGGAAGCCGCAAAGGCTCATAAGATCGAGCTTGAAAAGGCGGCGGCACGTGAGACTGCGGCAAAGCTTGACGAGGTCAAGGTAGATATCAAGGTCAAGGCGGGCGCTGGAGGCAAGATGTACGGTTCTGTTACCGCAAAGGAGATTGCTGAAACTCTCAAGGCACAGCATAAGATCGAGGTTGACCGCAGAAAGATAGTCATGGATCCCATTAAGGCATACGGCTCATATCACGTTACAGTTAAGCTTTACCCCGAGATCTCCGGTAAGATCCACGTAAGCGTGACCGAGGCGTAAGTATATATCATCACATGACCGTCAGCCTGACGGTAGAATGGAGATTACCGTGAATGGAAATCTGAATGAGGAATACGGCAAGAGAATGCCGTTTTCCCTTGATGCAGAGCAGTCTGTTCTGGCATCGATTATGATAGATCCCTCATGCATGGATTCGTTGGCGGCAATTATTAATGCCGACGACTTTTATCTTAGTGAGCACCGCGAGATATTCTCGGTCATGCAGAGAATGTATCTGAAAAGCAAAAATATCGACGTTGTAACTCTTATAAACGAGCTTACGGTAAGCGGTGTGTACGATGAAGCGGGAGGCAGAGAATATCTGCGCCTTATTGCAGAGAGCGTTCCCACAGCCGCAAACGTAAAGGACTATGCAAAGATCATCAGAGACAAGGCTGTTCTCAGACAGCTCATCGATGCAGGTGAAGCGATAGCTGATGCGGCGTACACCGGTGATGATGAGGCTGAGGTACTGGTTGAGTTTGCCGAGTCCAAGGTATTTGCCATTGCTGAGGGAAGAGAAAACAAAAACTTCGTCCATATCAGAGATGCTCTCGTCATGGTATATGACAGGCTTAACAATCTGAAAAATAACCCCGATGCCGTAAAGGGTACTCCCACGGGATTTACCGCCCTTGATAACGTTATCGTTGGTCTCGGTAACTCGGATTTAGTGCTTGTCGGTGCCCGTCCCGGTATGGGTAAGACAAGCTTTACCATGAACCTTGCCACCTCTGCGGCTTCAAAGCTCAACAAAACGGTGTGTGTGTTCTCCCTTGAGATGTCTGCTGAACAGCTTGCTAACCGAATGCTTTCGAGCGAAGCGCAGGTGGACAGCTATAAGCTGCGCTCCGGACAGCTTGAGGAGAGCGATTGGGAGGCTATTGCCTATGCGGCGTCAAGACTTTCGGAAATGGAGCTTCTTATTGACGATACCCCCGGTATTACCGTTGCGGGAATGAAGTCAAAGCTTCGCCGAGTCAAGAACCTCGGAATGGTCGTTATCGACTATCTGCAGCTTATGCAGGGAGATTCGAGAAATGACAACCGTGTTCAGGAGGTCGGTGAAATTTCGAGAGGACTTAAGCTGCTTGCCAAGGAGCTTAACGTACCCGTTATCACCTGTGCACAGCTTTCCCGTGGTCCCGAGCAGAGACAGGACAAGCGTCCCATGCTTTCAGACCTTCGAGATTCCGGAGCCATCGAGCAGGACGCTGATATAGTTATGTTCCTGTACAGAGACGAATATTACAAAGAAGATCCCGGTTCACAGAGCGTGGCTGAGGTAATAGTAGCGAAAAACCGCCACGGCTCAGTTGATAAGGTCAAGCTCGGATGGATCGGTCAGTATACGAAATTTACGAATCTTTCAAGCGATGCTGAATAGTTCGGCAGAATATTATGATAGAAAAGATTAAATCGCCCTCTGATTTAAAGAATTTGAGCTTTGATGAGCTTAAAGTACTGGCGGAGGACATAAGACGGGAGATCATTCGTGTTGTATCTGCCAACGGCGGTCATCTCGCTTCCAACCTCGGTGCAGTTGAGCTTGCCATTGCAATGCACAGTGTGTTCGATTGCCCGAAGGATAAGTTCATATTTGACGTTGGACACCAATGCTATGCCCATAAGCTTCTTACGGGAAGATGGGAAGCCTTCGATACGCTGAGACAGTACGGAGGCATTTCGGGATTTACCAATATCGATGAAAGCGAATATGATACCGTTACGGCGGGACACAGCGGACCCTCTGTATCCACCGCGCTTGGGATTGCATCTGCCGCCTCAATTGCAGGCAGTGATGCCCGAACAGTAGCCGTGGTAGGTGACGGATCGTTCACAAACGGAATGATCTTCGAAGCACTGAACAACTGCTCGGGAAGAAAGCTTAAGTTAGTCATTATTCTGAATGACAACGGAATGTCCATATCGGAAAATGTGGGCGGACTTCCCAAATATTTTTCCAGAATACGTACAAGTGAGAAGTATTTTGGCTTCAAATGCTTTATGAAAAAGCATTTCGTGAAGATCCCACTGATAGGACGCGGTGCTGTAAAGCTTGCATCCAATATAAAAAACGGTGTTAAAAGGTTGTTTTTCAGTGACAACATTTTTGAAAGCCTCGGACTTGAATATCTCGGTCCCGTTGACGGAAACGATATAGAAAAGCTGACAAAGGTTTTGCATGAGGCGTCAACGAGGGAAGAATGTACCGTCGTACACGTAAGGACGAAGAAGGGTCTTGGATACGGTCCCGCAGAAAAGCTGCCGGGAAAGTATCATTCCGCGTCTGTGTTTGATCCCGAAACGGGTGAGAGCGCACCTACGGGTATGACCTTTACCCATGCGGTTTCCGAGGCGCTTTGTACCATCGCGGAGCAGAATCATAAGCTTTGCGCAGTCAGCGCGGCTATGACCGACGGTACCGGACTTGACGGATTTGCGGATCTTTATCCTGACAGATTTTTTGATGTTGGTATTGCTGAGGAGCACGCTATTGCCTTCAGCGGCGGACTTGCGTTGTCCGGGTATCATCCGGTATGCGTTATGTATTCCACCTTTGCACAGCGTGTGTACGACCAGCTATTCCACGATATAGTTCTGCAGAAGGTGCCCCTCACCTTCCTGCTCAGCCACGCAGGGCTCGTGCCCGGGGATGGCATAACTCATCAGGGACTCTTTGACGTACCGTTGTTCTCATCTATCCCCGGTGTCAGAATATTCTCCCCCGATAATTATGCCGAGACGGCGAATCTCATATGCGCGTCGGTGGATTCTCCACACGTTGATATCATAAGATACCCCAAGGGGAAGGAATCTGTTTACGACAGGAACGTATTCAAACGATGCGGAGACGTGTTCTCATGGAACTGCGAGGGCGCGGATGCGGTAATTGTGACATACGGCAGGATCACCTCCGTTGCATACGATGCGGCGAGGTTGTCGGAGTATAAGGTGGGCGTGGTCAGAGTGTCAAGGATCATGCCTCTGCCAATAAACGAGATATTATCAGCCCTTTGCGGCGTGCCATTCGTGTATATCTTGGAGGAGGGAATGCGCCGAGGCGGCTTTGCCGAGAGGCTGTCTGCACACTTCATTGAGAGGGAGTATCACCCGAGGACGCTCATCCACGCGGTAAACGGAGAGTTTGTCCCCCACGGAGACATGGCGTCTCTGTACGAGAGATTCGGCTTTACCCCCGCTGAGGTTGTCTCACGCCTTGAAAGGGCGCTTAAAAGGGCTTAACGAAGATACTGACACGCATCTTATGCGTGAAAAAATCTACCGAAAGGACAGGTAAAGACTATGAAGGAAAAGGTTATTCTTTTTAACGGCGAGAACCTTGACAGCTTTGTTATCATGGGCACTGACAAGACTCCCGAGTGGAGGATCGAAAACGGCGCCATGACGGTAACGAGTGGGAATATCGTTTCAAAGGAAGAGTTTGGAGATGCTCACCTGCACGTTGAGTTCAATCTTCCGTATATGCCCGAGGCTGAGGGACAGATGAGAGCCAACAGCGGAGTGTACGTTCAGGGTATTTACGAGGTGCAGATACTTGACTCCTACGGCAAGGGGGAGCCAAGGTACGACGACTGCGGCGGTATATACAGCCAAGTGCCTCCCCTCACCAATGCCTGCGCGGCACCGGGCGAGTGGCAGACCTATGACATTATTCTCAAAGCGGCGAAGCTTGACGCCGACGGAGGCATCGTCGAGGCGGCAAAAATTACCGTTATCCACAACGGGCAGGTCATCCACAACAATTACACTCTTCCCGACAAGACTCCCGGCGGACTTTACAAGACCGTAGTTGAAAGAGGACCTCTGCTTCTGCAGGATCACGGATGCCCCGTGAGCTTCAGAAACGTATGGGTTCAGCCCCTTTGAAAAAAGAGAGGAGACTATCATGAAAGAAAAGGTAGTATTATTTAACGGCGAGAATATGGATGGCTTTGTATGCCTCAGTACGGGTGAGAAGGCAGATTGGGAGGTTAAGGACGGCGTTATGACCGTTATTCCCTGGAACAAGGACATCCGTTCCGAATACGAGTACGGAGATGCGCATCTTCACGTTGAGTTCAAGCTTCCCTATATGCCCGAAGCTGAGGGACAGAACAGAGGCAACAGCGGTGTATACGTGCAGGGTATCTACGAGGTTCAGGTTCTTGATTCCTACGGTAAGGAGACTCCCGCCGACGACGATTGCGGGGCGTTATACAGCTTAGCTGCCCCCCTCACAAATGCCTGTGCGGCACCTGAGGAGTGGCAGACTTACGACATTATCATCAAAGCCGCAAAACTTAACGAGGACGGAAGTGTTCGCGAGGCTGCAAGAATAACGGTGATTTTGAACGGTGTCGTAATACATAACAATTACACTCTTCCATCCAAAACTCCGGGCGGTGCATATAATACGATCGTAGAAAAGGGTCCCCTTGTTCTTCAGGATCACAAATGCCCCGTTAGCTTCAGGAATATCTGGGTACAACCCCTTGATTGATTATAGGTGGTACGATATGAAAGATAAGGTAATAGTATTTAACGGAAAAGATCTCGACAATTTTAAGGCGTTTGATACCATGGTCCTTGCTCCCACGGGAGGCCGTCCCGAGTGGGACATCAAGGACGGTGTTATGACAGTTACCAAGTACGATGCTTACTCTGAGTATGAGTACGGAGATGCGCACGTACACGTTGAGTTCAACCTTCCCTATATGCCCGAGAAGACGGGACAGGACAGAGCAAACAGCGGTCTGTTCATCCATGGATGCTACGAGATCCAGATACTCGACTCCTACGGCAAGGAGGGGCCCCTCGCACTTGATGATTGCGGTGCGCTTTACGGCATAGCGGCTCCTCTGGTGAACGCTTGCAAGGCACCGGGCGAGTGGCAGAGCTACGACGTGTTTATTCGTGCCGCAAGGCTTCGTGAGGACGGCAGTGTGGAGAAGTATGCGGTAATGACCGTATTCCTCAACGGACAGCTTATCCACAACAACCTTGAGCTTCCGAGACACTGTGCTTGCGGCAGCTACGACAGGATCGTCGAAAGAGGTCCCGTATTCCTGCAGGATCACAACTGTCCCGTAAGTTTCAGAAACATTTGGGTTCAGCCCCTCGATTGATGATTGGAGACATTATGAAAGAAAAAGTTATTCTTTTTGACGGAACAACTCTTGATAATTTTTTGGAATTCTACAACGATGACCTAACTTTTACAGGAAATCGTTCCCGTTGGGAGCTTAAGGACGGTGCTATGACCGTGACGACAAGGCACGACGCTTGTTCTGAGTATGAGTACGGCGATGCTCACGTCCACGTTGAGTTCAATCTCCCTTATATGCCCGAGAAGACGGGACAGGGAAGAGCCAACAGCGGTCTTTTCATCCACGGATGCTACGAGCTTCAGATACTCGATTCCTACGGTAAGGAAACACCCGACGTGAACGATTGCGGTGCGCTTTACGGAATAGCGGCTCCTCTGGTGAACGCTTGCAAGGCACCCGGTGAGTGGCAGAGCTATGACGTATTCGTGCGTGCGGCAAAACTTCGTGAGGACGGCAGCGTTGAAAAGTACGCGGTTATGACCGTATTCCTCAACGGACAGCTTATCCACAACAATCTTGAAGTTCCGCGACATTGCGATTGCGGCAACTACGACCATATCGTTGAGAAAGGTCCCGTATTCTTACAGGATCATTTCTGCCCGGTAAGCTTCAGGAATATCTGGGTTCAACCCCTTGATTGATAAAAAGGAGATATGCTTATGAAAGATAAAGTAATTCTGTTTAACGGTAAGGATATGGACGGCTTTGTAAGCTGTTCTACAGGCGAGAAGGCTGAGTGGGACGTCAAGGACGGAGTTATGACCGTTGTTCCAGGCAAGGGAGACATCCGAAGTGAATACGAATATGGCGACGCTCACGTACACGTTGAGTTCAACCTTCCCTATATGCCCGAGATGGAGGGACAGGCGAGAGCAAACAGCGGCGTGTACGTACAGGGCTGCTATGAGATACAGGTCCTTGACTCATCGGGTAAGGATTACACCAACTGGTGCGAATGCGGCGGTCTTTACGAGCTGGCAAATCCCATCAAGAACGCCTGCAAGGAGCCCGGCGTATGGCAGAGCTACGACATCATACTCAGAGCCGCAAGACTCAACGATGACGGAAGCGTTGCACAGCACGGTACCATCACGGTACTTCTTAACGGTGAGGTAATACATAATAACGTGACTCTTGCTCACCGCACTCCCGGCGGATGCTACAGATACGTAGCTGCCCGCGGCCCCGTGATGCTGCAGGATCACGACTGTCCCGTAAGCTTCAGGAACATTTGGGTCCAGCCTCTTGATTGATACGAATTAACTTTAGTAATATAAAAAGATCGACTTGCCCAGTCGGTCTTTTTGTGTCAACGTCATCTTTAAAGCATATACTTATAGCAGAGGCACTTTCACGGAGCCTTGGGGCATACCGATGAAGCCTATATGAAAGGTTAAGTTTATAATGAAAGTTGTACTTATAAAAAGTCCGAGGACCCTGTCGCCCTTACTCAGAAAAATATTTCATATACAAAAAAGAAAGCGCTGAAGGCAACAAATGATCCGTATTTCAGGTAGGGTGAAATACGGATCGTTTTTATTTCTTTGATTGAGTGACTATTATCTTGCCTTGTACGGTGATCACGGCTTCACATCCGACGACCTCGTTACTTACAGCATAAGGATGGGTCCTCGTAAGAGGTGCGCTTTGGAGAGGATATTTGCAGCCTGTAGCGCTGACGGTGCTGTCCTCAAGGGCGAGAAGTCCGAAATATCCGCCGTTCTGCTTCAACGTGGTCTCGCCGTCCTTTAGGACGAACATACGGTTGACGCCGTCATGGAGCTCTGCGCGGATACCTTTATCCGAGAGGGCTTCCAGCATGAATATGTTGGACAGCCAATGGTCAGCTCTGCCACCGCCTCCGCCGATAATGACGAGCTCTTCAGCTCCCATATCTAATGCAATATCTATGGCGAGCATGGTGTCGGTATCATCCTTCTCCGCATTGACATTCAGAGTTTTGACGCCTTGCGGAACGTCGGATATGGAGCCCATGTCACAGACAAGCAGAT
>CAYYRY010000023.1:0-2175 GCA_964474245.1 uncultured Ruminococcus sp.
GCTTTCATTCCTATTTGTGCTGACGCTTTAGCGGCAGAATGGAGATTAATATGATTAAGAAAAAATTTTGCAAATACATATGTATTTTTGTTGCATTATTATATTTGCTGTGATATAATATGGTTATTGTAGACAAAGTGTTGAAGCATCTCCTTTGCTTACATCGAAAGGGATACTGTTATGCTGTCATTCGAAAGTGATTACAATATCGGCGCTCATCCGGAGATATTGCGTAGGCTGTATGAGACGAACTTTGAAAGAGTTACGTCATACGGTTCAGACGTGTATTCCGAATCCGCTAAGGAGAAGATAAAAGCAGAATGCGGAACACCCGGCGCAGACGTTTATTTTCTTACGGGCGGTACGCAGACCAACCAGATAGTTATAGATACTGTTCTCCATCCCACAGAGGGTGTCATAAGTGCGGATACCGGGCACATAAATGCCCATGAAGCCGGAGCCATTGAGTTTACGGGACATAAGGTCATGGGAGTTCCTCATATTGACGGAAAGATAGATCTGTCGGCGCTTAAGGCTTATCTTGAGAGGTTTTATTCGGATGAAAACAAGGAGCATATGACGTCTCCCGGTATGGTGTATATCTCGCATCCCACGGAGTACGGCACGCTATATTCCCTTGATGAGCTGACATTGCTTTCTGATATATGCAGAAACTACAGCCTGAAGTTGTATATGGACGGCGCGAGACTGGGCTACGGACTTATGAGCCGCGGTAATGACGTGACCATCCGTGACATAGCTTCGCTGTGTGATGTATTTTATATCGGAGGAACTAAGGTCGGGGCGCTTTGCGGCGAGGCCGTGGTGTTCCCGAAGGGGGATGCACCGAAGCATTTCTTTACAAGTATCAAGCAGCACGGTGCTCTTCTTGCCAAGGGTAGACTTCTGGGTATCCAGTTTGACGTGCTGTTTACTGACGGGCTTTACTGTAAGATAAGCCGTCACGCCATTGATATGGCAGATAAAATGAGATGTATTCTGAGAAATGCGGGATACAGGTTCTATATTGAGACCGTGACAAATCAGATATTCGTGATCCTTTCAGAAGAAGAATACAAAAGACTGTCCGAGAAGGTCCGCATGAGCTTTTGGGAGAAGACCGCTGTGGGAGACGTGGTGGTTCGCTTCGCATCAAGCTGGGCAACGGAGGACGAAGACTTAGATCAGCTTGCAGCATTGCTGTAAATGATAGATAATATAATTAATAAGGAGAATTCAAATGAGTTACTGTAACGGATGTAACAAAGAATTGCCGGATGGCACCACTGAATGCCCCAACTGTGGTGCATACGTTTCCGCCACGTCGGAAAAGAAGGAGACCGACACCGCTGAGCCTCAGGTAATTGTCGTTGAAGATAGTCTGCCAGAAGAGGATGAAGCACCTGTACAAAAGCCCAAGAAGAAGTTTAACTGGGTATCTCTTGTTGTATGGCTGCTTGTTATCGTTATTGGTGTTGTTATCAACACATGGAGAACTACAAGGCTGACCGTTGATGTATCGGACAGTTCAAATCCTTCCGCAGAATATACGAAGATATTTGAAGACGCCGGAATTACTCCCGACGATAACTACAAGGATAGTGACCAGAAGCACGTTGCATATGCACTTCTTGACACTGACGGCTGTGTGTATCAGCAGGAGTACGGTCTCAGAGGTGATACTATCATTTCCTTCGTTGAGACTGCATACCTGCCCCTTGACGGATATAACGAGGCTGATAAGACTCTGCTTGACAAAAATATCCGTGAGAGCTATGCTGAGGTAGAAGCACTTGATTTTGCAACGGTTACATACACCTTTGAGGGGAATTACTATAAGGTTAAGATCAAATTCGTAGATTTTGACAAGTGGGAAAACATCAAGGCTGCTGCGGCAACAGAAATTTATGCTGATGACGTAAGCGGTGAGGAATTCTACTACTCCATCAAGGAGACCGAGGACGGTTACCTTGAGCAGGGATATGCAAAGAAATAAGAGCTAACACTAAAAAACGCCATAGATCGGTGAGATCTGTGGCGTTTTTTTTTGCGTATGTCAGATATTACTTATCTGCGTCAAGGAAACCCCAATATGTTTTGAGGTAATCGATTCCACTCCAAAGAGTCATTACTGTCATGGCAACGATGGTAATGAGGGAGAGAATGGGAAGGTCA
>CAYYRY010000023.1:2185-15259 GCA_964474245.1 uncultured Ruminococcus sp.
TCACCGATGGGAGTGGTAACTGTGGTGATGCCGCGGAAGATAACGGGCTCAAGGAGGATCATTACGATACAGCTCATCTGAGTTACTGTCTTGATCTTACCGAGCCAGCTTGCGGCGATAACGAGACCGCTTTTGCCTGCGGCAACAAGACGGATAGAAGTAACAGCAAGCTCACGGAAGATAACGATGGCAGCCGCCCATACAAAAATGGAACGGAGGTCTTCAAAGTACTTGTTGGTGAGGATTCCGAGGAGAGCTGCAAATACGAGGAACTTATCAGCGAGGGGATCTATAAACTTACCGAAATCAGTGATAAGGTTATACTTTCTTGCGATCTTGCCGTCGATCATATCGGTGAGAGAGGTGATGGCGAAGATCACAGCCGTCACGATACGCATAACAGTTTCGCTAAGGGGGAGAAAATCAGCAAAACAAATGAGAAATACGGGAACCATAATAATACGGAACAGAGAGAGCTTGTTCGGCAGATTCATTTTTGATTTAGCCATGATAGTTAATCCTTTTCTACAATAATAATATTTTTGCCGCATATGCGGGAATGCTTAAAGTATAGTTTCACCGATGAGGTCGTAATCCATGGATTCGGTGATGCGTACATCCACCATTTCACCTTCGGTAACGGGACGAGAGGAAGTGAACCATATCTTACCGTCAATATCAGCGGCTTCGGCGTAGCTTCTGCCTACGTATGCTTCGGATACGGGATCAAATCCTTCACATAGTACGTGATATGTCTTTCCTACTCTCTTGCGGTTGTACTTTTCGCTGACGTTAAGCTGAGTTCTCATGAGAATATCATATCTGTCCTGTGCGGTCTGCTCATCTACGATTCCGTCAAAATCATAGGCGGGGGTATCCTCTTCACGGGAGTAGGTGAATGCACCGAAACGCTCGAACTCTGTTTCCTTGATAAAGCTGCAAAGCTCTTCGAAGTCTTCATTGGTTTCACCGGGGAAGCCAACGATGGCGGTTGAACGGAGAACGATTCCCGGAACACCCTCACGGAGACGCTTGACAGCGGTCTTCACAGCCTCTGCACCGCCGTGACGGTTCATTCTTTTCAGTACACTTTCGCTGATGTGCTGCATGGGAATGTCAATGTACTTGACTATACGGTCGTTTTCAGCTATCTCACGGACAAGCTCATCCGTGATCTTGTCAGGGTAGCAGTAAAGCAGACGGATCCACGGAATCTTTGTTTCTTTAGTAATGCGGCGGAGCAGCTCCGGGAGCATATACTTTCCGTAAAGATCAACTCCGTATGCGCTGGTATCCTGAGCTATAATGTTAAGCTCGCGGATGCCCATCTGATCAAGGTCCTTGGCTTCAGCCACAAGATCTTCCATGCTTCGGCTTCTGAGTCCGCCTCTGATAAGAGGGATAGCACAATATGTGCAGCGATTGGAACATCCTTCAGCGATCTTCATGTATGCCATGGTGTCGCCGGTGGTGATAACTCTGTCGCCGCCAAGCTTGCAGGTTTCCTTATCGCCAAAATGGGAAAATTTGGGGGATGAAGAATCCTTGTGATTTTCAATTATGTGAGCGATGGCATCGGTCACCTTGTCAAGGCTTCCCACACCGAGAACAGCATCGATCTCGGGAAATTCATTAAGAAGCTCATCACGGTATCTTTCAGCCATACAGCCTGTCACTATGATTCCGATGAGGTCCTTGTTTTCCTTGAACCACGCAACGTCCAGTATATTGTCGATGGATTCTTTTTTTGCGCTTTCAATGAATGCACAGGTGTTTACGATGATAATATCCGCCTCGTGCTCTTCTGCTGTGATCTCGTAGCCTGCGGATGCTATGTGATAAAGCATAACCTCCGTATCACACAGATTCTTCGAGCATCCGAGTGAGATGAAACCTATCTTATAATTTTTCATATTCAATTCCTTACATTGTGAAATAGTCATACAATTATATTGTAACATAAAAGTGTGTGATTTACAAGATTATTCTTCATTTTTCGTTGCTCTTGACGGCAGATGAAGGCAAAAAAATTTTTTGTGTATATGAAATATAAGTTACTGTATTCAAAATTTTACAAAAAAACTATTGTAGATATAACGTAAGTAATGTACAATATAGTAGTAGGGTACAGCCTTAACTGCGTAGCTTGCTACGACCTTTGTTACTGTTGAGCTTAATATGACAAGGTAACAGAAAATTACAGCCGATTGGCTGAATGGAGTGGGGTAATGATAACGTATAAAGAATTACAAAAAAATGAAGATATAAGGACATATATTGCCGCTGCAGATGCAACGCTCGGCGCTCTCGGATATACTGAACACAGCTTCGGTCATGTGACGCAGGTTGCACATATTGCAAAGTATATTCTTGAGACCCTCGGATATTCCGAACATGAGGTGGAGCTTGTACAGATAGCGGCTTTCCTTCACGATATAGGAAATCTGGTAAACCGCCGTGATCATGCATATACCGGTGCCGTTATGGCGTTCAGGCTTCTTGATAAGCTCGGCTTTTCCGCGGCGGATACGTCTTTGATCGTTTCTGCCATCGGAAATCATGATGAGACAGGAGGACTTCCCGTAAACGCCGTTGCAGCAGCGCTTATCCTTGCGGACAAGTCTGATGTGCGCCGTTCAAGGGTACGCAATGCTGATGAGGTTGCGGTGGATATCCACGACAGGGTAAACTATTCCGTAACGGATTCAAAGCTTACCATCGACGAGCTGCACAGCATGATCACTCTTGAGCTTGACATCGACACTAATATCAGCTCTGTCATGGAATATTTTGAGATATTCCTTGAAAGAATGCTCCTTTGCAAGAAGGCGGCAACTGCGCTTGGACTTGAATTCAATCTGGTGATGAACAGGCAAGAGGTAATGTAGATCATGAACAGCGATCTTTATCCCGAGGCTATAACATTAACTGTATAGACAGAGATATTGAGCAAGTATCTCGAGGATGCGTTTACTAAGTCGCAATCAATGTTCTGCGTGACGTGCTTACCGTTGACCACTCAATCGTAGGAGTAGCAATTGAGACCGATATATGGTGCGACTATTCGGTATAATGAAGAATAATTGAATTTTAGTAATGAGGTTTGACGTTTTATGAAATATGAATATTTTCCCGAATCACTTACGCTCAGCTTTTACAGCACAGACGGATCGCGCTACGGTGTCTGCTGGCATACGGAGACGGTCGGGACCCCCATTTTTGAGTACACTCTTGCTGACGACATTGGATTTGAGAGAGCCATGAGAGTACGTGGCAGATGCGAAGAGTTCAACGGTATGATCCGTAATACTGCCGAGACCGAAGATCTGATGGCAGGAGAAAGTTATATCTGGAGGATTGGTGACGAATGCGGCGGGTTTTCCGAGACTTACTCATTCCGTGCTGTAGACTCATCTGCAGATGGCTTATCCTTTCTCGTTTTTGCGGACACACAGGACGGATCCCATTTCGGCGAATGGTGGGTTCCCGCATGGAAGGATGCTGTGAAGCGGTTTCCTGATGCTTCATTTATGCTTCACGCGGGTGACATCGTTCAGGATGGCGGAGACCGTGAGCAATGGAAACGTATGCTTGGGATCAACCGGGGTATCGTAACGTCTCTCCCCATGCTTCCGACAGCGGGAAATCACGAATTTGCCGCCCATCATTTTCGCTCTCCAAAGGCGAAGTGGGTGAATAAAACCCTCGGTGCTGAGTCGGACGGGTATGCCAATATATATTCACACTATAATATTGACGTTCCGAAACAGGATATTGAAAGAGGTATATACTATTCAGCAGATGTGGGGCCGCTTCACATCACCGTGCTTGATTCCGGAGATGCGGAGCATATGAATTATTGCGGTTTTACTGAAGAACAGATTAAGTGGGCACTTGAGGATATAGCCGCATCGGATAAGGATTGGAAGCTTGTCATGCTTCATACACCAATGTATTCTCCCGGTAAGTATGGCTCACGGTCCGACCTCATGGCTAATCCCAAACGTCTAAGAGAGACGTTCAACAAGACGTTTGCCGAACACGGTGTCGATCTTGTGGTCAGCGCACACGATCATCTGTATTCCGAGACTTACCCGATAATGGCTGACGGTATACCGGATAATAGCTGTACATACGTTATAAAAAAGGTAAACGGAAAGTATTACAGACTTGCCGTTGATCCGAGAGGACCTATACATATGCTTCCCGGCTGTGCCGGAAACCAGAACCGATGGGTTGATAACGAGATAGAGGCATCCGAATGTGCCGCTTACAGAGATATGATCGATACCCCTTCAGGATGCGTTTCTTATGCGGCGATACAAATTGAGCGTGATACACTTACCGTGGATTATGTACTGAACAGAGTGGATGGAGGGGATAACCTGATCATCCGCCGTTTCGGAATAATGAAATCAAAATAAACTGTCAACAAAGAGAAGGGCAATGTCTGTCGGAATCAAGTAATCACTTGTGATATTTTTGCTTTGACGACGGCAGATGGAGATACGAATGAAAACTTTTACTGTAAATTCAAACGACAGCGGACAGCGACTTGACAAGTTTATAACAAAGGCGGTCAAGGGACTTCCCATGTCGCTGATGTATAAATATATCCGCAAAAAGCGAATCAAGGTGAACGGCAAACGTGCGGAGGAAAAGCAGAAGCTGGAAGTAGGGGACGTAATTGAAATGTATATTCCCGACGAGTTCTTCACAGACAAAACGGCAGATGCAGAATATTCAAGAGCTGAGGTCAAGCTGAATATTGTGTACGAGGATGAGAACATACTTCTTGTTGATAAGAAGCCGGGAGTCCTTGTTCATACGGGGGACGAGGGGGATCCCAACCGTACCAAGGAAGCGGAGAGAGAGACTCTGATCTTTGCCATAAAGGCGTATCTCGTTTCAAAAGGTGAATATTCTCCCGAAAACGAAAGTTCCTTTGCTCCTGCGCTGTGTAACCGTATCGACAGAAATACCGCAGGAATCGTGATTGCCGCAAAAAATGCACCGACTCTGAGAGCCGTAAACGAAGCGATACGCAAGAGGGAACTTGGCAAATATTATCTCTGTGCCGTCCACGGTATTCCCGCGAAGCGTGAGGCGACGCTTCGCGGATATCTGTTTAAGGATCACAAGACCAATAAGGTAAAGGTAACAAAGACGGAAAACCGCGGCTCCAAGGAGATCATCACGGGATATAAGACACTTGCCGTTAATAAACAAAAGGATATAGCTCTCCTTGAGGTCACGCTGATGACGGGGCGTACCCATCAGATAAGAGCACATATGGCGTCAACAGGACATCCCCTTGTGGGTGACGGAAAGTACGGCATCAATGCCGCCGACAGAAAGCTCGGATATAAGTATCAGGCGCTGTGCTCGTACAAGCTCGTGTTCAACTCCGATGAGGAGGAGCTGAAGTACCTGAAGGGTAGAAGCTTTGAGGTTGACAGGGATGAGATATTCTTTTTGGAGCTCTTCTGAATAAAAATAACAGGACCGATCAACGTGACAGTACACGGCGATCGGTCCGTATTTTTCTTAGGTACGCAAGTTTTAGAGTCAGTCTGCGAACAGCGGAAGCTCGTAGGGCGTATCCACGTATTCGTGTCTCACACTTTTGAAGCCATCGCTTCCCACCGTAAGCACAGTACCTCCGTTGAGATGGCATCTGTTGTAGGAACCGCAACCGAGTTTGAGGGAATAGGAAAGTCGTATTCCGCGATGGATAAAGGATGCGGAATTGATGTGGTTGTGTCCGCATATTACGTGGTTGGTGTGGGTCTCTTCGGCGAGAGTGTCGAAGAAGCCGTTATCTCTCAGGGGGCCGCTTGCCTCCTCGTAGGCGACTCCGAATGTGTCGGGGAGGGCGATCTTTACGTTTTCTGACGGGAAATCGTAGAAAGTCTCGGGACTTTCCTCGGGGACGCAGACGTATGAGGCGTCAAGCACCTCACCGTAGGTGTAAAGTGGTATGTGAATGAAGAGCTGACTTTCCTTGTAGCCATCTTCCTTAAGACGTGCCACTTGCCTTCGGTACCACGCGTCTTGTTCCTTGGATATCTCGCCCCATGAGAAGCGGCTTTTGTCGTCTATGTTGACTCGGAAGAAGGAATGAGTATCCATCATTATCAACGCAGTGACGGGGATGTTTTTTTCCCTGACTCCTATGACATAGTTGCCGCAACCGAGCTCACCGGGACCATTTTCAAACAGACATTTGTCGAAAGCACAGATGATATCAGCGATCTGCTCCGAGACCTCCGCACCGTTTTCGTTATCATGGTTTCCGAAGACCGGTGCCCACGGGATTCCGAAGCTGTTTATGTACTCTGCAAGCAGACGGTATACCTCGGGGTCATCCTCCTTGGTCATGTCACCGGTGAAGGTGATAAGGTCTGGGGCGGTTCTGCTGATCAGCGCGGAGAGAGTGTATCTCAGAACGTCACCCGTTACGTCTCCCTCAGTGAAGGAGCTGAGCTTCACGTGGGTGTCGGTGATGTTAAGTATCACAAAATCACGGTCAGGAGATTTTTGCAGTATTTTCATGGTAATATCCTTTCTTTCGGTCAAATTCCCTCAACGGATACGTATTCGTGATATAGGGAGTTAATACCATCATTGCCGACGGTCATGACGGTACCTCCGTTCATTCTCGGATCAAAGTAGCAGCCTGCGCCGAGCTTTGTTATGAAGGTGAATCGCACCCCGCGGTAACGGATGGAGGCGTTGCTTATGTGATCGTGTCCGCAGAGAATATGTCGGGTGTGGTCAAGCTTCTTTATGTCATCAAAAAAGCCGTTGTCGTATGGATGAGATCCGATACCTTCATAATTAGCGCCGAAGGAATCCTCGTACCCTTCGTTCCAAAAGTCCGAACCCACACACTCCTCCGGTGAATGGTCGCGATACCTGAAATTATCTTTGGCAGCCGCCTTATATGCATCGCGATATGCATAGATCGGAATATGGAGAAGGATCGCGCTGTCGTGATATCCCTCTGCCTTCAGCTTTTTGATCTCCTCGCGATACCATTCTATCTGCTCAGGATAAACTTCATCCCAGACCTCATCAACGTTTCCCTCATGGGGAAGAGGTGGACGTGAATCGTGGCTGTCCATCATAATGAGAGCAGTCACCGGCCGTTCACACTCCATTATACGAATGACATAATTGCCGCAACCAAGCTCACGGGGACCCTTTTCGAATATACAATGTTTCTGTGCGGCGAAGATATCCGCCACCTCGCAGGAATGACCGTATCCCCTTTGGTTATCGTGATTTCCGAGAATAGGTGCCCAGGGGATACCGTAGGAGTCAACGAGGGTGGAAAACCTTTCGTACGAATACATTTCTCCCGCCCACGCAATATCTCCGCATACTGTAATAAGGTCGGGGTGCGTGCGATCTATCAGCTCCTTCAGTGTGAACTCGAGTATCCTTCCTTCGTTATGTCTTTCGTTCCACTCGTGATTGGCGAGTTGGGGATCCGTCAGGTTAAGGATCACGAAGTCACGATCTGCAGATTTTTGAAGTGTTGTCAAGGCTTTCTCCTTTCAGTCGTTGTATTTTCCCTTATTGGAGTACCACATCTCACGGAGATCGTGGTATTCGTGGTACACCTTCTTTATGCCGTCCCTACCGATCTTTATTACGGTACAGCCGTTCTGCCTCGGATCGTAATATCCGCCGCAGCCTGTCTTTGAGGCATAGGTGAGTCTTACTCCCTTGTACAGAATAGAGGAGTTGTTATTGTGGTCGTGCCCGCAGAGGATGTGCTTCGTGCTTCCGAGTTCTTTGATAAGGTCGAAAAATTTTACATCTGCCGAATGACATGACTCTTCCTCATAATTGATTCCGAAGGAGCTTTCGTAGCCCTCTGACCATATATCAGCGCCTTCCGTGTCCCACGGAAGAAGTCCTGTGAGGCTGACGTCTTCTCTTACGGCTTCGTTCCATGCCAATTTGAATTCATGCAGAGGAATGTGGAAAATAAGTCCTGTGTCGTTGCAGCCAAGCTGTTGCAGAGCTTCCACTTCGCTGCGGTACCAATCGAGCTGTGCCTGAGTAAACGGAACGATATAGCGCCTTTCCTTTCCGTTTTCGTCGGTATAATACTTTCTGTTATGGCTGTCCATGAATATAAGTGCGGAGCATATTCTGCCGTCTTCCTCTATGGCAACGGTGTAGTGACCGTAGCCTAAGGCTTCGGGCCCCCTTTCAAACAGACAGTTTTTTGCTTCCTTCAACATTTGCATAATGACTATAGGATCAGCTTTGTCCTCCTGGTCGTGGTTGCCGAATACGGTTGCCCACGGGTAGCCGAGTTCGTCGATATATCCGATAATGTATTCGTAAAGGTTGAGTCCGTACTCGTCTGAGAGGTCACCGGTCACGGTGATAAGATCAGGCTTAACACGGGGGAGTAATGCATCAAGGGTTAGCCTTATCATATTGTGGGGATCGAGTCCGATACCCCATCTCTCGTAGTCCACCTGAGGGTCTCCGATGTTGAGGACGGTAAAGTCGCGGCCTGTGGTTTTTTTTAGTGTTATCATGTCTTACAATCCTTTCGTGGGTTTGGTATTATTATACATTATTGTGAGAAAAAGTGCAAGTATACTGTCCTATAAATAAACACCCCCCGACAGATTTTTCACACCTGTCAGGGGCGAAGCTTTACTTGAGCAGAAAAGCTTTAATGCAGTTCTTCAAAATCCACAGCACCGTGCTTGCAGAGGGGGCAGATGAAGTCTTCGGGGAGCTTGTCACCTTCGTATACATATCCGCATATCTTGCAGACAAAACCCTTCTTTTCAGCGGCGGGCTTCGGCTTTACGTTTTCAAAGTAGTAGCTGTAGGTCATGGTCTCAACGTCGGAGATGACTCTCGCTTCAGTGACATCGCAGATGAACATACCGTGTGTACCGAGGTCAACGTATTGCACTACCTTCAGTGACATGAATGCGTTGATATAACGGGGGAGGAAGATGAGTCCGTTATCACTTCTGAGGGGTGTGCAGCCCTCAAACTTGTCGGTGTTTCTGCCACTCTTGAAGCCGAAGGTCTCAAATACCTTGAAGGGAGCCTCTACGGTAAGGCAGTTTACGTTCATTTTGCCCGTCTGCTTGATGACGTGGTGAGAATAGTTGTCCTTGTTGACGGTAACGGATATTCTGTTCGGAGCGCTTGTTACCTGAGAAACGGTATTCACAATGAGACCGTTGTCCCTGACTCCGTCGTTGGATGTAACAACGTAGAGACCGTATCCGATCTTGAAGAGGGCGTTCATGTCGTGCTTATCAACGCTTTCGCCGTCACGAGCCATGTACTCAGAGCAAAGCTCATCTGCAAGAGCCTCGATGGATGTCCTGCTGTCATCGTTCAGTGCAGACTTGATGGTAACAGTGTTTTCGGCAAATGTAATGTTCTTTGAACCCTCGAACATACCACGCATTACCTTAGCAGCCATGGGTGCCCAAGAGCCGTTTTCCATGAGAGCAACGGTGCGCTTCTGATAGTTTCTTTCTGTGAGGGCGTGGATGAAGGTATTCATATAGGGGAAGATACCCGCATTGTAGGTGGTGGAAGCGAGAACGAGCGTTCCGTAACGGAATGCGTCTTCAACTGCCTCTGCCATGTCAACTCTTGCGAGATCGTTTACAACTACCTTGGGGCAGCCCTTCTGTCTGAGTTTTTCCGCTAAAAGCTCCACAGCCTTTCTGGTGTTGCCGTAAACGGAGCAGTATGCGATAACGATGCCGTCTGTTTCCACCTCATATGACGACCATGTGTTATAGAGACCGAGGTAGTATCCGAGGTTTTCGGTGAGAATGGGACCGTGGAGGGGGCAGATTTTTTCGATATCAAGTCCTGCCGCCTTCTTCAGAAGAGCCTGTACCTGTGCACCGTATTTGCCGACGATACCGATGTAGTAGCGGCGAGCCTCGCAAGCCCAGTCCTCATCGGCGTCAAGAGCACCGAACTTTCCGAATCCGTCAGCGGAGAAGAGCACCTTGTCGTGGCTGTCGTAGGTCACGATGACTTCGGGCCAGTGCACCATGGGTGCAGTTACGAATGTGAGAGTATGTGTGCCTAGGGAAAGGGTGGAGCCTTCGCCTACAACTACACGGCGGTCAGCAAAGTCTGTACCGAAGAAGTTCTTCATCATGGCAAAAGCCTTTGCGGAAGATACTATGATGGTATCAGGATATGCGGTGACGAAATTCATGATATTGGCAGAGTGGTCCGGCTCCATGTGCTGGATTATAAGGTAATCGGGAGCCTTGCCTGCGAGGGCATCGCGGACGTTGTCAAGCCACTCGTGGGTGAAACGTGCGTCTACGGTGTCCATAACAGCGCACTTTTCGTCAAGGATTACGTATGAGTTATACGCCATACCGTTAGGTACGTCGTATTGACCTTCAAAAAGGTCGATATCGTGGTCATTTACGCCAACGTATAAGATGTCTTTTGTAATGTTCATAGGTATAATTCCTTTTCGGTGGGTTTATGTGTATTTTTGTGATATTGCCGCCTTTGTTATTCATCTACAAAGGGGTTCAGTATATATTAATTATATTATGAAGCGGGTGCTTTGTCAAGCATCCGTTAGGAATAAAAATATTTGGTATGTGTGATATCGAAAAGTTTTCGGGGGTGTAACAAATAGAGGGACGGATATATGGTATAATTCTGATAGAAAGATCGTTAAAGGGAGAGGCATATGAATTACAGGAAAGACAAATACGGCAGAGAGCTGTCCATACTCGGGTTTGGATGTATGAGGTTTCCAAATAAAATGGGCATCACGGACATGAAGGAGACCGAGCGTGAGATCATGGCGGCATATCAAGGCGGTGTAAACTATTTTGACACGGCTTACGTGTATCCGGGGAGCGAGAGCGTTTTGGGTTCGGTACTCCAGAAGAACGGTATTCGCGACGAGGTATATATTGCGACAAAGCTGCCTCATTATCTGATAAAGAGCCGCGACGGACTTGAGAAAATGTTCGCAGAACAGCTTGAAAGGCTTCGCACTGACAGAGTGGACTATTACCTCATGCATATGCTGACGGATACGGACACATGGGATAGACTGTGCGGTCTGGGAATCAGGGAATGGATCGACGAAAAGAGGGAATCGGGACAGATAAGCCAGATAGGATTTTCGTATCACGGTAACTCGGATACGTTTATCAAGCTGTGTGATGCCTATCCGTGGGATTTCTGTCAGATACAGTATAACTACATGGATGAGCACTCACAGGCGGGACTGCGCGGACTTGACCATGCGGCATCCCTCGGCATGGCGGTGATGATAATGGAACCCCTTCGCGGAGGAAAGCTTGTGAGCCGTCTTCCGGATGAAGCGAAGCGGATATTTGCTGAGCATCCTTCCGGATACACTCCCGCGGCATGGGCGTTCCGTTGGCTGTGGGATCAGGAAAAGGTTACCCTAGTGCTGTCGGGAATGAACTCCATGGAGATGGTTGAGGAAAACGTGAAAACGGCATCCTCTGCGTCTGCGGGAGATATGACGGACGGGGATCGTGAAATGCTGTCGAGAGTAGCCGCGGCGATCAATTCAAAAATGAAGGTAGGGTGCACGGGTTGCGGTTACTGTATGCCTTGCCCGAAAAACGTTGACATCCCGGGCACCTTTGCGGCGTATAACAGGCGGTATGCGGAGGGAAAATTCTGGTCAACGGTGGATTACGTGATATGTACCGCACTGCGAAAGAATTCCACAGCGGCGTCGGGTTGTGTGGGCTGCGGAAAATGCGAGAGCAAGTGTCCGCAGGGCATTGAGATAAGACACCATCTGAAGGATGCCGCCCGTGAGTTTGAAGGCGGGATCTACAAGACGGTGAGACGCGTTGTACAGAAGTTTGTTAAGTTTTGATTTGTTGGAGAGTGATTGCTTACTTTATCCGTGTGATAACAGGTACGTTATTTCAGGTTCCTTTGGAACGCAAAGGATGGTGTTGCGAACCTGTAATAACCAAACTTGTGAACTGACAAAAACGCATGAGTCGCAAAACCAATTTAAAATTGATTTTCTCTCAATTAATAAGATATGGACAATCATGGGACCACGTTATATAATATAATCACAGTCGGGCCCGACAAGTTTTGTTATTTTGGAGAAAACATATGAGCTTTGGAAAAACCGTAAAAAAACTACGCCGTGAGCGTGATATGACCCAAGAACAGCTTGCGGAAATACTGTCAATATCTCCGCAGGCGATAAGCCGTTGGGAAACCGACATGGCAATGCCCGATATTTCATTGATAGCACCTCTGTGTAATCTGTTCAACATTAGCTCTGATGAGCTTTTGGGGATAGATATATCGAACAAAAACAAACAAATCAATGAACTATATAACGAAATGTATCAAGCCGCCACGGACGGAAACCAAGTAAAGGCAGTTGATATGGCAGAGAAAGCGTTAATCCTTTATCCGTCGTCTTATAAATTGATGGATTTTTATGCTAATGAAATATTTTTGTATAACAATACTTTTCCTGTTGAGGTTCAAGAGAACAACAAAAACAAGGCAATTTTGTATATTGAAAAAATACTGAATGAGTGCACTGATTCGGAAATAAGAAACAACTGTCTTTCTATGGCGTGCTTGTGGTATCCGAAAATAGGTCGAACCGTAGAAGCGGAAAAACTCGCAAAGATGTCAGAGGGGATGAATTATACCTGCGGCGAGTTGCTTGGGAAAATATATACCGGCAAAAAACAGTTTGAAGTTATTCGTGATGAAGCAATTCGTCAATTCACAAACGTAATATCGCTTGTCTCTGATTTGATTTCAACTTGCGATGATGGCGGTAATCTAATTTATACCGATGATGAAGTGTTACTATTGAATCAGATGTGTATTGATATGATCAAATTGTATTTTCCTAACGGAGATTACTTATTCTTAGCTCAGGATATTGAAAGCGCATATAGGCAAATGGCAGATATTTATACAACGAGACAAGATAAGGAAAGTACCATAGCTTGTTTAAACTCAGCAGCAGAGTTTGCTATTTATTTTTACACACTTTCG
>CAYYRY010000024.1:0-15116 GCA_964474245.1 uncultured Ruminococcus sp.
ATCATCCTTTATTTTGTTTGATTTTTTGTTTACCCCAACTATTGACATTGAGCCTATTTTGTTTTTCACCTGCATATATTGGGCTCGAAAGCCGGTAGTCACATCGCGTAGCGGTGACCAAACGCGGTTGAGCTTTTGCGGCGTGGATCTAGTCCGATGATCGCACTCGCTTCATCACGGGCAGCTAACTTTTCCAAACTTTGCTCAGAGCTACGTACCCTCAAAACTTAACTAATGCGAAGTTACGAGTTGAAAAAGGCCGGCGGTTGGCGAGTGAGTACAAAACGATTAAGAATCGTTTTGTGCCACGAGGTACCTGAAATAAGGAGAGTGGAAGGCGAGCGAAGCACATTTACTTCGTAAAGTGCGAACCGCCCGAGACAACCATATTTCAGGAAGACCGGCTGTTATGCGAGTGTGTCGTGCACTTCGTAAGCTAAGTGATCTCGATCCCAGCGGTGGGATCTTAAAAGGAACGTATAAGTGTTACTTTTAAGTTGGTTATGTAATATTCTACCAATTTGCTGTTGTAATTTACATATAATAATTTTTTGTTTTTTCCGCCAATGCATTGATAAATCCGACACTGTCGCGTATAATTGTACATGAGTATTATAGCAAATTTTGCTTCTTCAAGTTATAAGCTTTACGAAAAATGGTGATTTAGTAGACTGAAAATGCCTGCATTTTTTATTATAGCGAAAGCTGAATAATATACCGGGAAATCTTTATAATAAATATTTTATGGATGTTATGATCTACATCTGCGAAGCCTTATACTGTGACATTGGAGATGTTATGAGTATGAAAAGAGAAGTACTTTAGATGGTAATGGAGTTGAATACTTCACCTCGACCGTTCATTCACTGACACTTTTTCAGTCGTTAATGTACGGACATCTGGACGATAGCATGCTTCGAAAACGTATTGCCATTGAGGTTTGCTATTGTTATGGCAGAAATAATAATTATTCATTCGCAACTTGCCATTGCAATTTGCGAGTATTTGTTATATAATTATTACAGTTCATTAAAAAACTAAATCAAAATTATCATATATTTAAGGGAGATATTAATGCTATTCGGCTTTTTCTGTTTGTCGGTTGTTCTGGCTTTTTTTCCGTTAATTACATCTCTGTTGTTTATCAGCAACAAAACAAGATTTAAATTCGGATATAATTTGTTAAAGGCAATGGTTGTCGGAGTATTTCTGGCTTTAGTGGTGCTTTTCCTTCCAATTCACAGCATTAACAACGGTACTGATTTCTACGGGCTGATACGCACTGCATTGTTATCCTTATATAATTCAATGCAGGTGTTTGCTATAGGCTGTGATTTTTCCGTATTTAATGAGACACTCTCAGGTAATACCGAAACGATCAGTAGTATTTACAGATCATGGACTGCAATATTGTTCGTGGCTGCCCCTATATTCACGTTTAGCTTTATTTTGTCTTTGTTTAATAACATATCTGCAAATATCAGATATCTGTGTGGGTATTTTAAAGACGTTTACGTTTTTTCGGAGCTGAACAAAAAATCATTTACTTTGGCTGATGATATTCGGAAGAAACATCCCAAAGCTGTAATTGTCTTTACTGATATTTTTGATGATGGACAGGTACATACATATGAGCTTGTTGAAAAGGTAAAAAAAACTGGTGCGATCTGCTTTAAAAATGATATTCTGACGGTTGATTTTAAAAAGCATTCCTCGAAGCGACCCATATATTTCTTTACCATAAGTGATAACGAATCCGAAAATCTTAACCATTCCCTTGAGCTAATTGATAATTACAGAAGTCGTCCGCGTACTCATCTTTACGTTTTTTCAACTAAGGTTGAAAGTGAGCTTTTGCTTACAAAAATTGAAAAAGGTTACGTTAAAGTCAGACGGATCAACCATGTCCGTTCACTTATAAACAGAATTTTGTACGAGAACGGTGAATTGCTCTTCAACAGCGCAAATGAAGCAAATGACGGAGTCAAGGATATTTCGGCTCTCGTAATTGGTATGGGATCTCACGGAACCGAAATGGTAAAGGCTCTGAGTTGGTTCTGTCAGATGGACGGATACAGAGCAGAAATAAATGCAATCGATAAAGACGAGTTGGCAGAAGACCGTTTTTCCGCCATTGCCCCTGAGTTAATGTCACCTGACTATAACGGTGTGATACGTGAAGGGGAAGCCCAGTATAAAATTTCGATATATTCAGGAGTTGACGCAGATACTTCGACCTTCGCAAATATAATCGGCAAACTCAGAAATACCACATACTGTTTGGTTTCCCTCGGCGGAGACGATATCAATATCACAACTGCTGTTAATCTCAGAATGCTCTTTGAAAGAATGGGTATACATCCTGTTATTCAGACCATCGTATATAGTACACAGCAGAATCATGCTTTGAGAGGAATTAAAAATTATCGCGGACAGGCGTATGATATTGATTTTATAGGAGACTTTGAATCATATTATACTGAAAACGTGATTATCGATTCAGAGCTTGAGGAGGATGCTTTAAGACGACACTTGAAATGGGCTAAAAAGGGCGAAGAGGCAGCTGCCGAAGATGAATTCTGGACATATGAGTATAATTACCGTTCCTCCATTGCTTCTGCAATTCATATGAAAGCAAGAATAAAATGCGGCATTCCCGGTGCTGATAAAAAGGAAAGTGAGCTGACGGATGAAGAGAGAGGCATAATTGAAGTCCTCGAGCATCGCCGCTGGAATGCATATATGAGATCTGAAGGATATATTTTCAGCGGCAGTAAGGATAAAGCATCAAGGAACGATCTGGCAAAAATGCATCATGATTTGGTGGATTACGCGTCTCTTGATGATGAAACAAAGCGGCTGGACAGCATGGTAGGAACAGATTGACAAAATGCAGAGATGACATCGGTCTTTTCTGCCGTTTACCGAAATGCTGAGGCTGCATTTCAGGCGCAGAAATGTGTGTCTGAAGAAGAAAGATATGCTGTTACATCACTTGATGTAACAAAGGCAAAGCGACAAGGAAAACGTGTGAATCTTCGAGAGGTGACACTATGTTAGCAGACATTGTTCGACGGATACTTAAGATCAATAGCGGTGTTCCGCTAACAAAAGCGCATGAGCTGTGGGGGGAAATAGATGAAAAGAGTCTCGTTAAGCATAGCCTCGGTGATGAAAAGTTTTTTGTTTGCCGTGAGACATCCAACGGATTCGGTGGGTATAGGATGATAGATCTGTATTTGCTGAAGGAAAGTGACAGAAGCTTCTGCTGTTGTATTATTGATTCAAACGGTAAAATATGTAATTTCCCCGGATTCGTTGAGGGGGCATGGAAGAGGGAACTTGAATATCCTCTTGATAATAAAGTTCGGTTTGCATTCTGGTTATACGGTTTTAAGGATGGTACGGCAACGGTATCGTGGACACTTCAGCCTGACGGAAGATATTTTGAAGATGAAGATGGCTTCGGGGCAGAGAAGTTTTGCGAGATTACGTTATATTCCTCCATTGATGAAAACGGTAATTTTATCTGCCCTTTTAAAGCTTAGGATCAATAAAAAACGAGCCTGCAGTTTGGATGCAGGCTCGCTTTTTAGATATGTCAAATGTTTTTGACAGCATCAAACAATCTGTCAAGATAGGGGAACGGCACGAAGGAGCCTTCCTTTGTAAGATCACGGATAACAGACTCGTCTGCCGCGGCTTTGCCGCAGGTCTCGCCTTCCATAAGTACAACGTCGTCAAGGTTAAATTCTTCTTTGAACATCCAAACGTCAACGAAGCTGTCCCGTCTCTTGATGTCAAAGAGAAGTTTACCTCGGGATGGATCGAGTGTCAGTCCCGTTTCTTCTTTTACTTCACGCACGGCGGTATCAAGACTATTGTCCCCTGCCAAGGCAGATCCGCCCGTGGTCTCCCACATATTGGGAAAACCTTTGTTTGGGCTTCTCTTTGTTATGAGGAATTCTCCGGCACTGTTCATTATCCAGACGTGTACTACCAAATGATAGTTTCCATCACTCAGCTCATCGCCCCTTTTGTGAAGCCTGCCCGTAAGCTTTTTATCTCCGTCATATACGTCCCAAAGCTCGTCTGAGCTGCATAGAGTGTTGAGCCGTGCCTGTGCTTCAAGGAACAGATGAGACTGTATCTCAGGATATGTCAGCTCACGCGGGAGATATTCGAACAGCCGACACTCATCGATCTCGCTTGAGTCGGGTATCTTCGCGAGCTCTTTTACATCTGCGTAAAACAGTTTTCCGTGAGTTGTCACCCCATCGGAGGTAACGCTGTATACGGTTATTGGGGTGATATCGAACTCGACGGCGCCCGTTTCCTCGTAAAGCTCTCTTCGTGCAGTGTCCGATATGCTCTCACCGACTTCGTGATGACCTCCGGGGATCTCCCAGGTTGTCCTGTCTTTGTGACGGCACAGTATCCATTTATCCTGATACCTTGCCGCAATTACCGCAAACATTATATCTTCATCAGACAGATCCTGATTACGGCAGAAATCTACAGTTATCATATCGGTCTTATATTCCAAGATATCCGCGGAGCACCTTCAAGGTATTCTCAACGCCGTCGATGTGGCTTCTTTCATATCCGTGGCTGGCGTACACGCCAGCTCCGATAAGACCGTGGCGGATGTCGTGTCCTGCACGAAGTGTTGCTTCAACGTCACTTCCGTAATAGGGGTACACGTCTACCGCATAGTCGGCACCTTCTCTCTTCGCCGCTTCGATCAGCTTACCCACAACCTCGTAGCTGTAGGGACCGCCTGAATCCTTAGCGCAGATGGATACCTTTCTTTCCGTACAGGAAAGTCCGTCACCGACACATCCCATGTCAACACTTATGGCTTCGGTTATACCTGAGGGAACGGAGGATGAGCCGCCGTGACCGACCTCTTCGTAAACGGTTACGTGTATCCAAACGGGATGAGAAAGCACTGTTTTGGTATCTTTAATATATTTTGCAAATGCCAAAAGAATACCTACGGATAGCTTGTCGTCAAGAAAGCGGCTTTTTATGTAGCCGGATTCCGTTACCACCGTGCGGGGAGAGGGGGCAACGATGTCGCCTACCTCAATTCCGAGAGCGCGAGTGGCTTCTGCACTGCTAACGTCCTCGTCAAGGACTACCTCTACGGTGTCAAAGCTGCGCTTGGTGTCTCCGTAGGAAGGATTAACGTGAACAGATGCATTACAAAGCTGAATTGTTCCGCTGATGACTTTACCGTCCCTTGTGTGGACACGTACGTTTTCCGCTTCGCAGTTTTCAGCTCTGAGACCGCCGAGGGGAGTTATGCGCAGACGTCCGTTGCCCTTGATTTCAGCTACCATTGCGCCGAGGGTGTCAGTATGTGCTTCAAGAAGGAGACCGCCGTCACCTTCAGCGGAGCCTACGTTGACGATAACACCGCCTTTTTCTGTAATTCGTGGTAAATATCCGAGCTTTTCAAATCCACCCTTCACAAATTCTGCAGCCGCCGAGGTATATCCGGTGGGACTGTCTATGGCAAGAAGAGACGTGGTTTCATCTATGGCGTAATTTGCGTAATTTTTCATATGCTTCTGCCTTTCTCAGTAGTATTGTTGTTGGTATTATTATAGCACAGAACAGGCGTAAAGTACAGTATAATTGTTGCTGATACAGTATTTCCATGATGTTTTATCTGAGCTTTCTTATGTTTGGCTTGGAAGCGGTCTGTGGGGATACTGAACTGCTATGCGGTTTTCAGGTTTTTCATCAAACAGATACAGGATAACAAGGAAAAGAATCGCAAGAGGCTTCATGATAAAATAAACCGCATCAGCTCCAAGGGGAGACTTGATGTGACGGGCATTTGGATATCCGTAATTGTCGTAAAAGCGCCTTATGGCACGGTGTAGCCTCGGAAGTTTCTCTGACAGAAGCTGTTCAAATGCGTTTGCAACACATAGCTGACGGTTTACCGTAACGGGATGTCCGTGACGGTATCCGATACGCAGGGGCTTCACTACCTTACGGTGCCCCTTTGCGGCAACGGTGCAGAGATAGTGTGTGTCAAGCGGAAGTGACTCAGGCGGTATTTTTGTCGAAAAAGTCCAATCGGCGGTTTCCGTCCATGCGCGGATGATACTGTCCGGAGCTTGACCGAAGAGAATCAGCACAGCCACGACGACTCCGAGGAGTGGCAGAACGAACAGTGCACCGAGCCATGGGAGATTTGCGCCGTTTGCGGTCAATTCGCGCAGTTTACGAAGAAAAGTACTTTTAAAAGCAGATGTATCCACATCAGCGGTACTTTGATATACCACGCATTCCCGCACGAGCTTTACCCCGATGATCAGAAGTGTTACGAGATAGAATACGTATGGCAAATGAAATGGCATAACATTACTTATCTGCACCATAAATACGATGCTCTCGATCATTCCGAGGTAGATGCCTCCCATGGAGAGGGCTGCAACGAGGGGAGGCAGCTTGGTTATGCGTCTGAGTCTTAAGATAATATATCCGACAATGGCAACTGCTGCTATCGTGATAACTGTTGGTAATGCCTCAGTAAATATGGGAGCGTGGGACTCGTTCTCGTAAATCTGAACGTACCAATCTGCAAAGAATCTGATACCTGTCAGCGCTTCATAGAAATAACAGCAAACGGCTCCGTATAGTATAGTTATGACCTCAACGGTTATACTTCCTCGGTTTACTGCGATAGATTCGGTGGAGACAAAGAAATATGCGACGTTATAGATAAACAGCATTACAGGTATCAGAATAAAAGCGTAGAAGAGTGTTTGCATAAGGAGGATGCGTGACAGATCACAACCGTCACCGTTTAAAAATGAACAAATACAGGCGATGACGTAAAGTACAGGGAACAGGATCATGTTTATGCAGATAAGATTTTTTACGGGATGCTCCAGCAGATTATCTCGGTCGATTTCCATGAGAACTTTACCTCGCTTATGTTTTATATTTACAGTATATCACAGCGCTTCATGATTGTCAATCTCCATTTATCGATAAACGATCCCCGGAAATGCATATATACTTTTGCATATTGTTAGAGTGTTATTAAGCTTTATAATATTTGAAGGTCAGACAGCTTTAAGTTTGGTAAGAGACGATGATTTTTTGAACTGATAGGTGAAAAATAGTCGTAAATACTCATGAAAAACAGGTGGATTGCCTTGCAATTCTCCCGCAAAAGTTATATAATATCAGTTAGTAAACCAAAAAAAGCAGAGGAATATCAAATTGAAATGGACAGAACAATATAAGCTCGGTGCGGCTGAAACGGATATCAACACCATAGCGTCCCCGTCGGTAATACTCAGATATATGCAGGATTCATCCAACTGTCAGATGACAGCCATGAAGCCGTCCTATGAGGAGCTGATAGACCGCGGACTTTCCTTCGTGCTCAGCAAGATCACCGTAAGTATGTACGGAACTCTGAAGGCACATGAGAGCTTTGAGGGTGAAACGTGGGCTTGCCCTTCAAAGGGAGTAACCTTCAATCGATGCTACCGAATTACCAAAAACGGCAATATCATTGCTGAGGCATCTTCAGTGTGGGCACTCCTTGATACAAGGGAACGAAAGCTTCGCCGTGTTACGGATGTTGAGCTTAATTACGGCGAGGACGAGCCGCTGGACCTTGACGCACCCACACGATTCCGTATACCGTCTGACGTTGAACTTACCCTAACCGGTGAAAGACTTATCGAATACGCAGACTGCGACCTGAACGGACATATGAACAATACCCGTTATCCCGACATTTTTTGCAGCTACATCACCTCCATGAAGGGCGTGCGTCCTGCGAAAATGAGTATCAATTTCGTTTCCGAAGCCACACTCGGAGACAGCATAAAGATATACACGGGCTTTTATGACGATGCATACTACGTAAGGACCGTGAGAGAAGATGGCAAGATCAACGCTGAAGCTGAGATTGTGCTTGAGGAGATCTAAAGCGATTTCGACCTGATAGTATAAAGGTCTCATGCGGCAGTTTGCTGATCCGCAAGGCTCGGCAAAAACATCACAAATAAATGAAAGGCATAGTCAAATATGAAAAACACCTCTCTATGCTACATAGAAAAAGACGGTGCGTATCTCATGCTTCACAGGTTGAAGAAGGAGAATGATATAAACCGCGACAAATGGATAGGTATAGGCGGACATTTTGAGTTCGGTGAGTCCCCCGAGGAATGTGTGACCCGTGAGATATCCGAGGAAACGGGACTCGTGGCGAAAAGCCTCCGTTACCGCGGTATCGTCACCTTCGTGTACGGGAGTGACGGCGAATATATGCACCTTTTTACCTGTGACGATTTTGAGGGAACGCCTTCGGATTGTGACGAGGGTGTTTTGGAATGGGTCGGCAAGGACAAGATGCGTGAGCTTGACATCTGGGAAGGAGACTTCATTTTCCTTGACCTCATTGAAAAGAACACGCAACCTTTCTTTTCGCTCAAGCTCGTATATGACCTTACGGGACGGCTCAAGAGGGCAGTGCTCGACGGCAAGGAAATGAAGCTTCCGTATAAAGCGAATGCTTCCGTTAAAGCCGGAGCGAAGTCCATGACAGAGACAAAGTCAAAGACGGGCGCATCTGCTGAAATGAAGAAGATCGAGATATATACGGACGGCTCATGCAGAAAGAATCCGGGACCCGGAGGCTGGGGCGCAGTTTTAGTGTATAACGGCAAGGAGATGGAGCTGTCAGGCGGAGATGCTGACACCACCAACAACCGGATGGAGCTGACAGCGGTGATAGAAGCTCTGTCCAAGCTGAAGACTCCCTGCGAGGTTACGCTGACGACGGATTCGAAGTACGTTTGCGACGGTATCGGTAAAGGCTGGGCAGCTTCGTGGAAGAAGAAAGGCTGGAAGAAGGGCGACGGTTCCCCTGCTCTCAATCCCGATCTTTGGGACAGGCTCCTTAGTCTGTGCGACACGCACAAGGTCACATTCGTATGGGTCAAGGGTCACGCGGGACACCCGTACAACGAGAGATGCGATGCCATGGCTCAGGCTGAGTCCGGCAGATTGAAGTGAATAATACTGAGCCTGTATTACATTAAAAATATTTTACTTAGCCCCTTGGCGGCAGAATGGATTTATTATGATTTACGAGATTTTGTTTGTTTATTTTGTGTTGGTATCCCTCGTTGCAGTAGTAATTACTGCGTGGGACAAGCACTGTGCAAAGCGTGATATGTGGCGTATTCCCGAAAGCACGCTTCTCATAATTTCCGCCCTTGGCGGCTCTCTTGCCATGTTTATCACCATGAGAACGATCCGCCACAAGACGAAGCACCCGAAGTTCATGTTCGGTATCCCCGCGATCATGGTGGCACAGGTGGCGGCGATCATTGCAGTGGTCTGGCTTTTATACAGATGACCAAAAAAACGCATAAACAAAAACAGCTCTCTGCTTAAAACAGAAAGCTGTTTTTTAACCGGCTCAGCCGTTTTTTTTGCGCTCTACTTCTTCTCTGACCTCGTCGGGGGTGAAAACGTAGGTCTCTCCGCAGAAACGGCACTTTGTCTCGATGGGCTCGTTTTTCTCAAGTATTTCGTCGAGGTCGTTTGCGGATAGTCCTGCAAGGGCGCTGAGATACTTATCTCTGTCACAGGTACAAAGGTATTCAGCATCAAACTCATCGAACATCTCAAATTCGAGACCGTTCATAACGGCGGCGATTATATCGTCTCCATCGGCACCCTCAGCAATAAGCTCTGATATGGGACGCATAAGGGTTATATTGTTCTCCAGAGTGATAGCAGTCTCTTCATATGCACCGGGCATGAGCTGAAGGAGATATCCGCCTGCCGCAAAGCACATATTGTCTGTGTTGACTCTGACACCGAGAGCACATACTGTGGGCGTTTGCTCGCTGTTTACATAGTATTCGGTAATATCCTCGGCGATCTCTCCGCTGACTATGGGTGACGCACCGATATAGGGTTCGTTCATACCCAGGTCGCGGATAACGTAAAGCGTACCTGCACCTACAGCTCCGCCTACGTCAAGCTTGCCGTGGGCATTGGGAGGAAGCTCCACCGTCACGTCTTCTGCGTATCCGCGTACGTTTCCCTTGTAGTCTGACACACAGATAACGGTGCCCGCGGGGCCGTCGCCGTCAAGCTTCAGCGTGAGAGAGTCGTCCTTGTTTTTGAGAAGGGAACCCATAAGGGATGCGGCGCTGAGCGCACGTCCGAGAACCGCCGTCATGGTTTTCGAGGTATGGTGCTTTTCGCAGGCGGCACGGACTATTGCCGTACTGTCGATGAAAACGATGCGGGCACTTCCGTCCGATGTAATTGCTCTTTTGATTATTGATCTTTCTTTCATGATTAACTGTTTCTCCGTTTATGGTCATTCGGCGGGGAAAGTACATCCGCCGTTTATCGCTTACATAACAGTATACCATTATTTGATGGATTCTTCAAGCATTACGGCAAAATTATTTGCGACTTTACTTTTCTTTGATAAAACCGCCTCTTTGGGATGCGTTTAGTGTACAGTTTTGGCAACTCTGGGTGCATTTATTGAAAAATAATAACTTAATATTGACTTTTAGCGTAAGCTGCAGTATAATTAAACTACGGAAGTAATTTCCGTATAAACAGAAAGGCGGTGCCTTAATTTGAGCGAAAATATTATATTCGAAACGAAGGGCCTTACCAAGTTTTACTCGAAAAACGACGTAGCGGCACTTAATAACGTGGAGCTGTCCCTGGAGCGCGGACGGATAGTCGGTCTCCTCGGCCCCAATGGAAGCGGTAAGACCACGCTAATCAAAATAGCCAACGGACTTCTCACACCCACGAGAGGCGAGCTGAAGATCGCGGGAAACGTACCCTCGCCCGAGACTAAAAGAATCGTATCCTACCTGCCCGACAAGGAATTCCTGCCCGAGTGGATGACGGTCTCCAAGGCGCTTTCCTATTACGGTGACTTCTTCCCCGATTTCAGACGTGATTTAGCTGAGCAGATGCTGTCTGATCTGAGGGTCAACCTTAAATCCAAGATCAAGACTCTTTCCAAGGGAAACAGGGAAAAGGTAATGCTCATCGTGGCAATGTGCCGCGAGGCGGAGCTGTATCTGCTTGACGAGCCGTTAGCGGGAGTTGACCCCGCTGCCCGCAGCTACATACTTGACACCATCGTGTCAAAGCACGCCGAAAATTCCACCGTCATCATATCCACTCACCTTATCGCCGACGTTGAGGTCGTGCTTGACGACGTAATATTCCTTAAAAACGGCGTTGTCGAGCTGTTCGGAGGTGCCGACGAGATCCGCGAGAGGGAAGGCAAGAGCATTGACGAGCTGTTCAGGGAGGTATACAAATGGTAAGAAAATTATATAAGCACGAGATGGCGTCCCTTTTGAGAATAACCCTCCCCCTTGGGATCATCAGCTTGATCGTATCGATTATCGTCAAGATCAACGGAGAATTATTCGTATCCGATGATTATAATGAAGTATCATCAGAGCTGATCGGGAACCTGCTTGTTTTTATGGAGGTCATGCTTATTGGTGCGCTGATTGCTATAACCTTATGGACGGTTATAGGCAGATTCAGACGCAGTATGTATTTATCCGAAGGATATCTGACTCATACGATCCCCGTAAACACTCATACTCTTCTCATATGCAAGCTCATCTGCGGAACTGCTTCTGTGATCCTTACATTCTTGTTTGTGAACATTTCAATAATTATTATGGTATATGATAATGATACTATATCTGTTTCCGAAATAATGTCATCCATTATATCGAATCCGGATTATAAGCAGGATTACAGCACATGGACTGTAATTGCCGCCATTACCATTGCTGAGCTGTACAGCCTGATGAAGACAGTGTCATTCCTTGCACTGGTGTTCTTCTGCATCACCCTCGGTCATACGGCCAAGAAGCATAAGATCGCAATGTCTATTGTGTGGTATTTCGTATTTTCAAGCATTGTGTCCGTCGTTGAGAATTTCATTGGCATACTGTTAAATAATTTAGGAATCGATTATTATGGCGGGATTTTGAGAATTTTTCTAACGCCTTTTGACAGTATTTATGAGGAGATGACATCCAACGGCTTTATGTGCCTTACATACGTTTTGTTTACGATAGTAAGTATTATGATTTGTAATCACATCATTAAGAATAATCTGAATCTTGAGTGACGTCTCTCACAACCGAATAAAAGCACTCTCCCATATTCGTTGGATGATGGGAGAGTGCTTTGTATGTTCTGAAACTTACCTGTCAGGTGTCAAAACCGACCTGTCAGCCGGAAGGGGTTTACAACGGGAGGGTGAGATGTTATAATCATATCACAAGCAAAAGCGAGGGAGGTGCGTGCGTGAAGTATACGTGTATAGTATCACCGGATACGGATGAAGAGGAGATAATCATCCGCGTCCGAGAAAAGACCGACAGGGTGAAGCTGCTTGAAAGTGTCATCGAAAACGTGCTTGAGAGCGACTCGTCCGTTACGTTGTACGTGATGGACACCGAGTACTACGTTCCGAAGCGGGATATTCTGTATTTCGAAACGGAGTCCGGCGGTGTCAAGGCGCATACTGCCGACAGGATTTATACTGCAGAGTACAGGCTGTTTGAGCTTGAGCAGATCATGCCGCCGTACTTTACGAGGGTATCAAAGTCGTGCATACTCAACGTAATGAAGGTGGAAGCCATACGGCGCAATCCAATAGGTGCAAGCGAGGTATTTTTACGGGGGTGCGACAAAAAGGTGTACGTATCCCGGGCCTATTACAAAATCCTCAAGGAGAAAATTGATGAGGTAAGGTTATAGCGTGAAAGTTTAGAAAACTTTAGCTAAAGTGTATTTATTTCACGCGCAAACAAACGCTGAAAAATCGGACATGAGGATTTTTCTCCGCTACGCGGACCTGCGTTTAGCGTGAAAGGGATGTATTGGCTTCACTAGATAAAGTATGTCTGTTTCACGCGCAAACAAACGCTGAAAAATCGGACACAAGGATTTTTCTCCGCTACGCGGACCGCGTTTGTTTCGTTAATTATTTGTGTTGTCGCTTTAGCGGCAGAATGGAGATTAATATGAAAAATAAGAAATTTACGTTTGATATACGCATAGGAGGCGGCAGGATTTTTTTAGGTGTATTATTTATCGTTGCCGCATTGTTAATGTTTCTCGAAATCATTAGCGACGGTTTCAACCTGCCTGTCGTAAAAATTGCCATAGGCTGCGGGCTTCTGTCGTGGTCTGTTTATTCGCTTTTTAAGCTCCGTTTTTCACAGGTGTTTTTCCCGCTTGCGTTTTTGTGCATGGTATTAAAAACTGAGATATGTATTCTTTTTAACATCAACCGATCTGATTTGTCCAATATTTCACTACTGATCATCGCACTGTTTTTGACAATAGGCTGCGGTATCCTGTTCGACGGCGTAAGACCGGGACATCACCGTCACCACCATGCTTCGGGGAGCACCACACCCACGTCAAACACCCTTGGGGAAAGCGTGAAATACGTGGATTGTGCGGATTTTGATGGACTTCTTCTGACGAACAGATTCGGTGAATACAACATCCGCTTCCAGAATACCGAGGCATTCAAGGGAGACGTTACCCTTGAAGTATCAAACTCGTTTGGTGAGATGAATATATATGTTCCCAAGGAATGGAACGTGAAGTTTGAGGTGTCATCATGCCTCGGCGAAGCCGGAATAAACGGAGAGGGTGCTCCCGAAGGAAAAGTCCTTTACGTATCCGGCAGTAACAGCTTCGGTGAGCTTAACGTATACCTTGTTTGATGCGTGAAGAATAAAAGTGAAAGCCACCCGAAAAAGACTCGTTTTTTTCGGGTGGCTACGTTATTTTGGTTTAGTTTCGGGAGGCGCGTCAGATGCTCTTCAGGATCTTTACGACTTCCTCAAGCTCACAGGCCTTTACTCTGTCGGGGAATACGTCATTCTTTACGCAATCCGTGAAGTAACGGATCTCGTTGGCGTATGCATCGGTGGTGGGGAGGTTGATGACAGCAGAGTCTCCGTATGCATCGGGAGAAACCTTCAACTTCTTACCGGTCTCTGCCTCATATATAACGAGACCGCCCTCATTGGCAACGACTGCCTTCTCAAACTGGAAACGGAAGCTTGCTCTGAACGGATAGGGGGAAGCGTACCAGGATGCCTGGGTGTTGATGAAGAAGTTCTCGAACTGATAGGTTACGCAGAAGTAATCCTGTTCGGGTCTCTTGGAACGGTAGCTTGTGTAGCTCTTGGGGGAACCGAATGCGTATACGAGGAAGTCAAGGTCGTGAATGTGGAGATCAAAGGGAACGAGACCGCTGCGTGACTCGTCTCTCATCCAATCATCCCAGCTCCACTTGGGGATCTGACCGATTCTTTCCATGGAACCGGAGAGGAGCTTACCGTACTTGCCTGTGTCGTAGATCTCCTTGAGGAGAACGTACTCGTCCCAGAAACGGAGCACGTGGGCGATCATGAACTTTACGTTGTTCTTAGCCGCTGTGTCGTAAACGAGCTTTACTTCATCGGGATTGAGTGAGATGGGTTTTTCACAGATAACGTTGATACCGCGCTCCATAGCCTTAATGGAATACTCAACGTGAAGGAAGGTGGGGAGAGTGATATCAAGGATATCGATCTCCTCGTTTGCAAGCATATCCTCAAAATCGGTGTACTTGCGAATGTCTTTATAGCGGTTCTGCTCCATCTGCTCGGGGCGGACGTCACAAATGGCAACGAGCTCAACGTCTTCCATGCTCTGCCATACGGGTGCGTGAGCGCCACTGATGCCGCCCATGCCTATTGCTGCAACTCTTAACATAGTATTCTGCCTTTCGTATGTAACTGTATTTTATTCGCCGTATACTTCAGCGATAATGTTCTTGAGATAATCTCTTGCATAGATGATGTCAGCGGTTTGTTCATCACCCTCGATCTCGCGCTCGATGGTAACGTAGGAGTCGTATCCCAGCTCATGAAGCTTCTTGAAGAACGCCTTAAAGTCCACCTTGCCGTCGCCGAGTCTGGTTTCCTCCCCAAGTGCGCGACCATTCGTGGGGTAACGTCCGTCCCTCGCATGGATGTTACGGATGT
>CAYYRY010000025.1:0-14898 GCA_964474245.1 uncultured Ruminococcus sp.
CCCCTTTCAGGCGAATCTATAGGAAAAAAGCACTCTTTTAAAAATTCCGATAACCGCCTTAAATTTTTCTATATACTATAACGATTGAGAAAGCCTTTCGGGGATAAATTTTTGAAAGTTTTTTCTGAAATTTGCATTTTTGTAGGATTGCACAATTACACATACTTGATTTTGTGCAGTATTACGACAAATTTCGGACGGTGTTCCATTTGGTTTTCCCACTCTGTATAATAATGTCACCGAAAAGGTATAATTACGAAAAAACAGCGAATACTTCTGTTACGCTTTTAACTTAACCAAAAAACAAAAAATCGACAGAACGTTCTGCCGATTTTTTGTTTATCATTATGCACTAAGCAAAGCAGCATCTTATGGATCGGACGTGTCTCCCGCAGATCTTGCATCATGAGGGTTTCCCGTAACAATGGGGATACCGCCGGAAGCTGATGTGATCTGGGCAACGAGGGACGTCGTTCTGGCGTTAAGCTCACCCATAACGGCGGGACAGGCGCGGGTAAATTCCTTTACTATATTTACCTCCTGCCAGTTCACCTCGCCGAGACGTGTTGGATCAAATCGCAGAAATACGCCGAATGAAACGGACAGAGTAAATATCGCCTCAGGTTCAAAATTCAGTCTTCTGTTGAATATTATTTTGACACCCTTACCGCCCACAAGCTGTGCCACCACGGTGTCACGGCATCCGAGTCTCCTCTGAACAGCACCGGGCTCCGTTTTCACGGTCTCATAGTTTATATTTTCAAGGAAGACACGTCTCTCCCTCAAAAAGTACTCGTTAAAATTATCCATACCGCATCCTCCGTTAACGTATGGCAAAGTGCCTGCGTGTTTTTTAACCTGCTTCTGACAAAAAAAGGCGCCCCGCATATGCCGATGAAAGCGAAGAAGAAACCCTGCTACTGCAAGGGCGGTGCCCTCTCGTCCGGTTCGTGCTCCCAGCATCCTGTTACCGCAGAAGCGCAGAATGCGCAATGGCGGTAAAGGGAGGTCTGCATCCTCGCGTCCGAAGCCCGGGCTCCTTTTTACTCTTTGTGGGTTTTTATCGCTTGTCGGTCGAACACCGCAGGGCGTTTAATTCTGTCTGTTACTCAGTTCTGGTCGTCGTAGAAGACGTCTGCAAACTCGTCGTCAAAGATGTCTGCAACAGCTTCGAACTCATCGTCATCCTCAATGGTCTCGAGAATGGGCTCGCCGTCCTCATCAACACCACACTTGAGAACTACGTACTCGTCGCTTGTTTCCTCGCCGTTCTCGTCAACGGGGATAAGAGCCTTATACTCAGCTCCCTCGTGCTCAAGAGATGCAAGGAGAGCGAAATTCAGCTCGTTGCCGTCCTCATCTGTAAGTGTATAAATTTCGGGATCATAGATTTCATTGTTATCCATTTGTCAGATCCATGCCTTTCTTTTCGTATTTATCTTTCTCTTTACAGCTATATTTTATACCAAAAGCCTTGCTTTGTCAAGACGGTATTTCCTTTTAGCCGTGTTTTTGTGATCAATTCTGCTTTGCTACGGTCTTATATTCGTCATATGGCTTGAAATACGGACAGCCTCCGGAAAAACTCCCCATAAGATACTGTCTGTAATCATCCTCGTCAAGGTCGGCATGGCAAACCTTTTCGCCAAGACCCTCGTCGTCATCAGCCACGTCAAAATATTCACATTCCTCACATATTCCGTGATACTTCTTTTTCATTACTATTCCCTTTCCGGTTCATTTCCCATTTTTCACGTCAAGGAGGCGCACCGAGTACCCTGAAATTCCCCTCAGAGACACGCCACTCGAAATATATTGTCCGATCAGTTCAAGCGTCTTTCCGTCGAAGACCTCCCCCGGTACGATAAGCGGTATCCCCGGAGGGTACGCGTAAATATACCCTGCAGACACGGCCCCCTCCGCTTCTCCGATGGGACAAATGACACTTTTACAAAGCACCGCATCAGACGGACGACGTGCCATATACGGCAGATGTATGCTCACATCATGCTTTGGCGTACCTTTGAGTACAAAGCTTTCACTTGCAACGGTTATGGCTTCACGGAATCTTTCAAGGCTCCCGCCTGTATCTCCCATACCTGTCATGGCAATCACGTAATCACGTGAGACCATTTCAAGCTCCACGTTTTTACACTCCCGCAGATGCTTTGCAAGCTCCACACCGCCAGTGAGTACAAGCTTCGATACGTCATAATCAAACACGTCATCCGTTTTACAGAATAATGATATTCCGCAAAGGCTCGAAATATTCTCTCTTAAGACTAAAACCTCACGGTGCCATCTCTTCAGAGACTCTTCCCCATCCTTTGATGACAGGTATCTCACAACACCGTCAATTGATGCGGACAGCAGGTACGACGGACTGCTGGTCTGAAATATGCCCATCTGTCTGCGAATCTCCTCTCGGTCGATTAGACTTCCCGAAAGGTGCATTACCGCAGTTTGCGTAAGAGACGGCAACGTCTTGTGCACACTCTGCACTACGATATCAGCACCACCCTGCACCGCCCCCGCAGGAAACACACCGTAAAGCCCCAGATGGGCGCCGTGTGCCTCGTCCACCATGAGGGGAACGCCGTATGCGTGACATACTTCGGCTATTCTCGCGATATCCGATATCACGCCTTCATAGGTGGGACTGGTAACGATCACAAGGGAAACGTCCGTCTCATGCTCGAGGATATGCTTTATCTCGTCAGGGTCAACTGATGAAGCAAAGCCGAATCCGGTCAGCTTTTGCATCACGTAGATCGGCATAAGTCCGCATAGCTCAATCGCGTGATACACGGATTTATGACAGGCACGGGACATCACGACGTTTCCTCCGCCATGCGCGGCACCGCGCACAGCCGCAAGGATAGCTCCGCTGCTTCCGTTTACGGAAAACACACATTCGTCGCTCCCCCATAATGACGCCGCCAGTCTCTCAGACTTTGCAAAAATGCCGCACGGACAGTTTAAGTCGTCAAATGAATCGATCTCCGTAATATCAAGTTGTACTCCAAGGTCTGCAAGATGATCATACGAAGCGTTTCTCTTGTGCCCGGGCATATGCATGGGCACATATCCGTCATCGGCATATCTTTTCAGCTTTTCAACAAGGCTCTCACCCACCGCCGTGCACCTCTCTTTCAATATTCGGCATCCGATCTGATAAACTAATTAAATGCGGAGGAAAGCACCATCGGCACTTCCCTCCCGCATATCGGCAGTACTGTTTTTATGCGTGGGTGATCTTCAAGACCTCCATATGTCCGGGAGCCAAACACATGGGAGAAGATTTTCCTGCACCCTTAAGGTCACCTCTTGTGAAGCAATTTGATGTCGTTTCACCGTTGTGATAGATGAAGTCCGCCTTTGCAACCTTTTCCGAGAAGTAGAGGGACATACTGTAAGAATTGTGCATATCGCTGTTGATAATGGCAATATAGTCATCCCCTGCTTCATCCTTGAAGAAGCTTATCATACCGCTTCTGCATTCCGCGGCTGTGATAAGATCACTGGCGCCCGGAGTAAAGTAAGGATAACCGCCGAAGCTGACACCCACACCGTATGTGGAAATATGGCTGAGCTTCGGGAATACCTTTCCGTAATGGATGTTGAACTTCTTCTGAACTCTTGCAAGATCATAGAAGCGCTGAGTCTTAACGCCGAACTCATCGATGGGTGAATCTCTGTAGTCAAACGCCACCAGCTTGTCGTAAAGTCTGAACCAAACGACACCCTTACAGCCGCAGAACATACACATATTAAGCTGCCAACGGAAATCGTCCTCGGTAGCGCCGCGGTAAAAATCGTGGGCACTTGAAAGAGTGGTCGCCCATACGTCAACGCCTGCCTTCTTGCCTGCTTCAACAAAGGTACGGATATTATAAAGGCATTCGAATACTCCGCTGTCGTCAACGTTAAGCTGTGAATATACACCGAATCCGATAATATCGGCACCGGAATAGTCCTTGAAGTTTTTTACCCAATCCTCAATATTCCTTTCACCCTTCAGCATCATGCGGTCGGTACGTTCAATGCTTCCGAAATTGGTGTAAATATGAGTATCGGGAGCAGCCTCACGGATGATCTTTACTCCTTCAATATATGCCTTCTCGGTATTTTCGCTTGGTTCCTCGCCAACATAATATCCGTATACTGCAGGATGTGCACCTAAGGTACCGACGATCTTTTCAACGTCAGCCTTATAGTCATCTGCACCGTTGAGGTAATTCTCAAGGCACATCTTGTCTACCTGAAGGATCACCTGAATACCGACGCTCTGAGCATCGTCAAGGATCGCCGTAAGGTCAGCCTCAGAATCGCCGTCAAGTGAAAACAGCGGCAGGATAGGCGTAGTAATTCCAAGCTCTATCCAATCTCTGAGCATATGAGGCTTATAGTCCTTGAAGCTGTTATAATTCCAAAACGTGGTATGAATGATATCTGCCATTTTTCCGTCTCCGTTCTGCCCGGGGGCATATTATATTTGTAAAAATTTCCGATGAAGCCTGCCTTTCAAAAGGCAAAACTTTGCTCTGACACAATGCGTTTCCGATCAATCTAAATATACCATGCAAAGCAGAATTTGTCAAGGGAATTGCCCACCTTTCATCAGTATTCAAATACATAACAAAGCAAAAAGCGAAAATTAACAGTTTGCTTATTGACTTTTTATGCAGTATTGTTTATACTGTTTCATATACATATATTTTAATGTTGACAAATTCAAATAAAGGAATGGTAATCAAAATGAACATAAAAAAAGTCATCGCATTTCTCCTTGCAGTTCTCATTGTGATACCCTTCACAGTATCCTGTGACAAGGACAGCAAGACAGCCCTTACCGCAGGAGGATTTGACGTCCCGTATCATCTGTTCAGGTATATCGTAGTGAACGCAAGATATGACATAGAAAAGGAATATGGAGAGAACGTCTGGAAGAGTGACAAAGCCGACGGTGCAAAAGCAGAGCTTGAAAAGAACATCAAGGATGCCATTGCCGATCTTTACACCTTCTGCGCTCTCGGAGCCGATTTCGATCTCAAATGGGACAGCGAGGTTATTGCGGCTGAAGCCGATCAGGAATATGCGGCTATCCGCGGCGAATACGACAGCGACAAGGATTTTGAAAAGGCTCTTGAAGAACTTGCAATGACCAAAGACACTTTGATTTTTCTGACTTCAAACACAATTCTCAAGGATTCCGTCTACAGTGCCATGATAACTGCAGACGAGCACTTCGACGATGACGACTATTTTACCTCCATCTTCGAAGGAGATGAGTTCATAAGAGTGAAACAGATCCTTGTGGGCGGAGACAATGCAGGAACGGATGAAGCAAATCTGAAAAAGGCACGCGAGATCAAAGAACAGCTTGATTCAGGTGCAGACTTTGACAAGCTCTGCCGAGAGTACAACAACGACCTTTTCATGTTTGAAAATGATGACGGATACTACATCATGCGCGGTACGCGTAACTTTGAATTCGAAGAAGCGGCTTTCTCACTTAATGTGGGCGAGGTCAGCGACATAGTAAAGACCGATGCCGGCTACAGTATCATCAAAAGATACGAAAAGGATCCGGATTATATTTCCGACAACTTCACCTCACTTAAGGACGAATACTACGAGTCAAAGTTCAGCATAATGTATGAAAGCAAGTACGAATCCGTATACTCATCCATCTCATCCTTTACCGAAAATTACGATATCACCACTCTTGATTGATCCTGCCGCGTGACGGCAGAGGGGGACAGTTTTGAAAAGACACAGGCGAATCGGCACCGGATACCGTTCAGGTGCCAAGAAAAAAACAGTTCAAAAGGTTATACTCCGCATACTTTTTGTAATAGTGTGTGCGGCAGCACTCACAGCATTCTCGATCTTCCTCGGTTCATTTCTCAAGGAAAAGGCTGAGCTTGCGGAATCCATATTGGATACTACCTCCACGCCTACCGAGTCTGCACAGACCGCGCCTCTTTTCCCCGACGGCGTAGAGAGCACGTCCGATGCCAAAGATATAAAGGTATGTGCATCATTTATTGATATCCTGAGCGAAACTCCCGCTGAAATCAAAGGCAAGATCAACTCACTTTCCGAAAAATATAACTCCGTATCCGTCAATATCGTGTCTGAAAACGGACAGCTTGTCTATCTGTCACAGGCACTTCTCGATTACGTAAGGCTTGATCCCACCTCAGTTACGGCTAAATACCTCTCCCGTTCCCTTGGTGATGACAGCGACACCGACGAGGAGGTTAAAATCGACGTGCTTGACAACATTGAAGCCCTTCTCGCCTCAGCAAAGGAAAACGGCGTCAGAACAAGTGCCATGTTTTCCACATCTTCCGCCGTTTTGACTATGGATGCATCGGGATATGCCGCCTGTGAGATCGACAGCATAATTCTCGGTGAGCTGTCAGACTTCGGCTTCGACGAGGTCATCATCTCCGGCCTTATAACCGAAGACAGCGGTATTACCAACGATATCCTGAAGAATATAGTATCTTACCTTGCGGTTCTCAGAAAGAATTCGGGAGATCTGGATATCGGAGTAGTCCTTCCGGAGTCCATTTATCTGACTCCGCAGAGTGCAGCCTCTATCAAGACCCTCGCAGACTACGTTGACTTTCTGGCTGTAACCGTAAATAACGACGCGGTAGACCCATACGAGGTTTATTCCTCCATATACGACAATTACCACTCCTTAAAAGGCAACTTCAGCGTATATAATATCAGAGCTGTCATAACAAGCAATGACCCCGACGTTGCCTGTGCAATATACGCATCTCTCAATGACCTCTGTTCCGCAAGCGTACAGTTTTCAATTTTTGTTGAAGATCCCGATTTTTCAGCTGAAACGCCTTCCGATACAACAGAAGACACCGAAACCGACGTAATATCCAACGATAACGCCAACAGGGAGGATTCATATATCAATGAAACCGAAGACTTATTTGCTACCGAACAATCCGTCCCATCAGAGAGCACAGAGCCTGTCGACGATGCTTCGTCAGGAAATGACGAATGAGAGTAACAGTATAGCGCTTGCCAAAGCTGAAGCTTTTGCTATTATTTGTGACTTACTTCCCGTAATATTTCTTGACCGAAACGGAAAAGTAACCGATGTTTCAGAACGTTTTAAGTCCTGCCGCAGCTCTACTGCGGACAGGACTGTTTTATCTCGTGTAATGGGCAAAGCCGATTACAAAAGGCTTTGCACCATGTGCTCCGGTATAAGCCATGACAAATCGGAGCCTCATGATGATCCGGTATTTGATCTTAAATATGACGGATACAGGTACGGAGTTTATTACTGTATACCCTCATCAAAAGCTCCCGTAAGAGCAATGTGTCTCGCTGTCGATGAGAATGAGCTTGAGCTGTTATTTGCACTGCTGAGGTGCCGTTTCCCGAAAAGTCTCGTCAACACCTACAAACGACTTGCTCTTCAGGCACGCAGTCCCTTTCTATACTCCACTCTCACACTGTTTGATCCCAACGACGAGCTTAACGCATCCGATATGAAGTGCCTTCTTGACAACCTGTCAGCGAGAATCGCCACGTACAACGGGGTGATCACATCCCACATCAACGTCACAACACAGGATATACCTGAATTAAACCGAGGTATACGTATTAAACCCGGTCCACTCGTCCTTATATATACTGCATTACTTCATATCCTTGACAATTCATCCCAAAGCAATATCATCACGGTAAACGTCTATACCGACACAGAGCACTATGAGATCGATATGTGTACCGATACGTTCATCAAAGTGGATTCCACGGTCAAGACAGATAATATCGTCTCACTTGCTTCAATTATACCGAACTGTACAGCATATCTGAGTGCCGCAGAGCTTGCCTCATACGAATCGGGTATTTACATAGAAGGTCAATACTCAGGCGGTAAGCTGCGCTTCATATTCGGAACACTGAATGATGTGTTACCGGTGCTTGAATTCAAATACCGAAACACTGCCTCACGCTTTAACGAGCTTTTTGATAATGCCGAGATTTTTCTGAATATCATGACGTCTGTTTGCCGAGAAGAAGTATCGTCAGAAGAAGAATGATTTCGCCTCCGCACCTTCCGTCCTCCGACAGTATGAGCAGAAGCGCTATAAGTAATACCTCCTCGTATCCAAGCATAGAAGCAAGACTTTTGATAAGGTCGCTGTTCCCCGCAGAATCTGACGCGAACTCACTCCGCTTAGGCTCATTAAGCTCCTTTGCATCCGTCAGTGTATCAGATCTTTCTTCCTCAGCCGTCGTAAAGTCATACTCCTCCTTTGCTTCAACATCAACGGATGAAGGATAATTTCGTGTGTCTCTCATCTCTGCGCGTCTGAAACGGCTCCCGTCGTATTTCGGAGGAAGATCGTATCGGTAAAGCTCCTGCTCATCCTCGCTTATATCATCGATGCCTCCACCGAATTTTTCTCTTTCATATTCGCGGCTTTGATTTCTTCTGTACATATCGCCCATCGCCTCCGCATTAATATCAGCTAAACGCCTACTGTTGCTTTCCTTTGGGAATCTGATCCAGGAGATCGGTTATCTGACTGAGTGACATAACTGCGTCTATCATCCCGCGTCTGCTGTCATTGAGATACGGCTTTAAAGCTGCCAGCAGTCTGTTGCGCTTCTCCGTCTCCGCATTCCCATGCTTAGTGCTTTTTCCCATAAGGGGTGACAACATCCCAATGATGTCAGGCAGCTTTCCTGTTACGTCCTGTGGAGTCTGTTCCTTATCCTCCGATACATCACTGTTTTCCGCTTCCTCTGCCGTCTCCTTTGCGGTGTTCTCAAGCTGACCTGCAGCTCCGCTTTCCTTCAGCTTGTTTACCATTTCTATAGCTGCAGGATCACTCATAAGCTTCTTAGCAAGCTCCGCTATATCAAATTCTTCGTTTCCCACGATATCCTCCCGTTATCATAATTCAAATGCCTCATCAGCGCATTTTCTTTCCTTGCTTATAAAGGGTCATAAGCTCCGAAACCCTGTCAAGATCCCCATCCGTTACCTGAGACAGCATATGCCTTATTCCGCGCATTGCAGCCGCATCAGGCTCCTCAAAGGATATGCGTCCACCCGTCAGCAAACGCAGAACCGACAACAGCTTTTCGTCGGACAGATTCAGAAATCCGTTAAGCGTTTTCTTGTCTATCTTCATAACAATCACCCCTTCAGCTACGGTTCTGCCACCGGAATAAAATCTACCACTATTAGTCAGACGAACCGTAAAGCTTTACCTTTCTCTACAACAGTATATGCGCAGGAATAATAAATGTCACTGATATCTCCAAAACTCAACATCTGATTCAATTAACCAAAAAACTTCACACTACAGAAAAGGAACCATATATGAAGATCCTTGTTTTTTCCGATTCTCACGGTAATACATCACGAATGAAGGAGGCTATCGAAGCCAACCTCCCCTCATGTAAAATGATAATCCATCTCGGCGACGGTGAACGTGATATTTCATACGTGTCGTCATTTTTTCCACAGCTACCTGTAGTTTCCCTCAAGGGTAACGGCGAGACATTCAAGCGTGATGTGCGTATCTTTGATGAATGCGGTGTAAGATTCATTTGTATGCACGGACACAGTTTTAAGGTAAAAATGGGTATGGAATATGCAATATACGCCGCCCGTGAAGCCGGCGCTGATATCCTTCTTTACGGTCATACTCATGCCGCACACAACGAGACTGTCGAGCTTGAAGGCGGAAGGGTGCTCAGAGTTTTTAATCCCGGCTCCATCGGCAGAGGCTATCCTCCGTCATACGGTATAATCGATATTACCAAAAGCGGTAATATCACAGTTTCTCACGTGCTTCTGTAGTTTTATTTTACGTCTGTTTTGTCATTACTATCTCTGCGCTTCGCATTGAAGCGCAGTTTTTTCTTTTCCCGACAGCAATATGCCTGTTTTGTGCTGATTTGTTAATTTTAACCAATTGTGACTTACAAATTTTGGTGACAATTTGTTTTTGGCAGGTATTGATTTTAATTCCAAATTATGGTAGAATAATAACGAAATAAATTCCATTTAAAGGAAATCATGCTTGTTGTTTCCAACATTTGGCGGCAGGTATACAATGAAATTTCCGATAATAAAGCTTAGAAAGGTACGGAGTAAAATGAATCACGAAATCAATGTGCTGATTGCAGATGAGAACAGCGAAATACGAAAGAACATCAAAGAGATATTAAGCGAAAAAGGACATATCAAAGTAACGGAGACGGATAACGGAAGCTCAGCTTACGAAAAACTTTGCAGTGAAAGTTATGACATTGTCATATGTGATGCATGGCTCAGCGGCATTGACGGTATTTCCCTCATCAAGTCAGCCTCTGCTATGAAAGGAACCTCCCCCGCATTTGTTCTTATAACCCAGATGGCAAACAAGAATATTTTCATCGAAGCCAACAGAGCAGGGGCAGAGTTATGTCTTACCAAGCCCATCGATTATACAGGCTTTGCATCTCAGCTTGAGACCATCTGCCGTAACAGAGGGTTAGTCAGAGCAATGAACAGTGAGCGAGAAAAGCAGCTGAAGCTTCCTTCCCACGACGATATGGAGTCTCAGGTGACAAAGATCATCCATCAGATAGGCGTACCTGCCCATATAAAAGGGTATCAGTACCTCCGCACCGCCATACTTATGACTATCAGCGACTGTAATATTATAAATTCAGTCACCAAGGTACTGTACCCTACCGTAGCAAAGCAGTATTCCACCACTACATCACGCGTTGAAAGAGCCATACGTCACGCCATTGAGGTTGCATGGGACAGAGGAGATATAGATACTCTCAACTCATACTTCGGCTATACGATACAAAACAACAGAGGTAAGCCCACTAACAGCGAGTTCATTGCCATGATAGCAGATAACCTCCGACTGAAATACAAAATCAAATAACCTGCACTTAGTGTGACCTCAACTTTGCTTTCTTACAATGTACCTTGACAAACCGTGGTGAATCTGATAAAATATCAAGTAACAACAAGAAAGGACGGTCATAAAAATGATTGAGATCAAAATGCAGGACGGCGGCATAATCAAGCTTGAGCTCGACAGTACTGCTGCTCCCAAAACCGTAGAAAACTTTATAAAGCTCGCAAAGTCCGGCTTTTATAACGGACTTATCTTCCACCGCGTTATCGCAGGTTTCATGATTCAGGGCGGAGACCCCACAGGAAGCGGTATGGGTGGTAGTGACGAAAACATCATAGGTGAGTTCGCTATCAACGGACACGCTAATCCCATCTCCCACGTACGTGGAGTAATCTCCATGGCACGTGCGCAGAACCCTAACTCCGCATCCTCACAGTTCTTCATCGTTCACAAGGATTCAAAGTTCCTTGACGGACAGTATGCGGCATTCGGTAAGGTTATCGAGGGTATGGACGTAGTTGACCGCATTGCAAACGTTCAGACCAACTTCATGGATAAGCCTCTCCGCGATCAGGTTATGGAATCGGTTACCGTTATTGAAGATTGAGCTGTCAAGTCTGTATGGCCCCGTTATCACTTTTGAGATAGCGGGGGCTTTTTTATCTCTGTCAATATATCCAAAAAGATAAATTATATGCGCTGTAAATGAATAATATATCATAAAAGCTCTTGCGTTTATTTACTAAAGTATGTTATAATTTACTCAGTAATATGCGAAAGGGTTGTTTCGCAAAATGAAAAGGAGAAAACGATATATTTAAAAAGTTATTAGCCTTGATCCTTGCACTTCTTGTAATCACCCCAGCTATCGTAGCCTGTAAAGATTCTTCAAACGATCAGAACTACGGTGCAGATGATGTTGAGACAGAATATTCAGGCGAGGAAGAAGCTGATGCTGATCCTCTTATCCCCGTAATAAACGAATACATAGCTGATCTTGCTGCCGATTACAACTTTAAAGGCACAACCTTCTCTTGGATAGGTCCCGCCGGCTGGCAGGCACCTGCAGCGGACGAGGAAACAGGTAATACCACAGATGATGCCATGTATTTCAGACAGCGCGAGCTTGAAGAGAAATTCGGTCTTACCTGGAATAATATCAGGGCACGTGCTTCCGGAGCAGGCGACACGACCAGCCCCACCGTTGACATGATCAGGCAGGACGTTATGGCAGGTACAGGTGCATATGATGCGGCTTATGCGGCAAATATGCATACACAGCAGCTTCTCATCAACAACACCCTTATGAATCTCACAGATTTCACCACCATGGATCTTGAACGCGAATGGTGGCCTCAGGACCTTTATGAAAGTTTTTCAATTGGCGGAGAGCTTTATTTCCTTACAGGTCCTATAGTGACCAAGTTCTATCAGGACGCAATGTGTTTTGTATTCAACAAGCAGGTCGCACTCGATTACAATATTTCAGGACTTTACGATCTGGCACGAAACAGAGAGTGGACCTTTGATAAAATGCTGGAGATCGCAAGTGTGATCCCTCCCAATAATAACGGCTCAGGCGCATACCGTTATGCGGGAATTGACGGCGTGACCGTTGCTATCGCTCACGGATATACACTTACTGATTTTGATGATAACGGCAACCCTTTCATTCCCGAAAGTCCTTCCGCAGCATTTGTTGATCTTGCTGATAAGTACAGCCGTATCTTCAGCGACGATGCCATTACCGTTAACACCAAGGGACGCTTCACAGGTAATTATGAGAATTTTGAGGAAAAGTACGGATACGGTTCGAACTGGGATCTGTTCACCGACGATAAAATACTCTTTCTCATGCTTGATTCTGCCGGAGTTGCATTCCTGCGTACTTTAGAGGTAAACTTCGGAGTGCTCCCCGTACCTATGGGGTATGACACTCAGGATGAGTACATTTCATACTCTGCAAGCTCCTCAAACAACGTATTTGTTCCCAAGACCTCCAAGAATCCTCAGATGGTAGACGTTATCCTTGAAGCAATGGCGGCTCTCGGTTACAAGTATTTCAAGCCTACATACTATGATAATATGCTTAAGAGCAGAAGTGTAAAGGACTACGAATCAAAGGAAATGCTTGACATCATCTTCTCGACAAAGAAGTATGAGATCGCAAATATTATTGATAAAGGCGCAAACCTTAACGGAGACGGTGAGCTTGTTACCTTCATCGAAGGAATCATTGAGGAAACCAGTGACGGATTTGTTTCAAGATACTTTATCAAGAGTAAGATCATTAATGCTAATATAAAGCAGATCCTCGCAAACATTGAAGCGGATGTAACGGATTGACGTAATATCCCGCAAGCTCAGCTTACATATCTGTACCACGAACAAAGCCCAAGACGGTAGTTAACGTCTTGGGCTTTTGAGTTTACTTATAAATTTTCTGTTTAACCGAGGTTAGCGGAACCGCCGGCGGACATAGTTTTTGCAACCTCTGTTCCGTCAAGCTCCTGTACTGTCTTGTTCTGCTGGACGGCAAGATATGCCGCAACACCGGCAGCCTCACCGATCTGGTTGAGGTTGACCATTACGCGAAGGGCACCGAATGCTGATGCATCTGCATTGATCATACGGCCTGCCGCAATGATGTTATGATACTTCTCCTGAACGAGAGTCTTGAAGGGAAGCTGATAGAACGTGGGCATGGGGCCTTCTGTGGTAAGACCCTGCTCTGCTCTCCAGTTACCCTCACGTATGTTACCATAGGAGTCCTCAACGGAATAAGAACCGTCGAGACGGAGGAACTTAATACCGTCTGTATCATGGTGAGCATCTACGTTGTAGGTACCGCGGAGGATACAGTCGTCGTAGCTCTTACCTGTAAGAAGATCAAATGAATTTGCCTGATATACGGTGTTGTAGTGATAAGTGTCACGAATACCGATATATGAACAATCACCTACAAGAGAATAGGTCTCGTTAGGATCTCCGTACTTTCTGAGAAGGTCGTTTATAATGCGCATCTTACGGCGTCCCTCAATCTCAGCCTTTGTAAGATCATCAGCCTTAGCACACTGAACGTTGAATACGTGAGTATTAGCTCTCATCTTTATGTTTTTGAAGCCGGGGATCGGAGTAGCCCAGCCCCAGTCTCTTTGGATGCCGTACTCATCAATGTGCTCGTTGAGGAGGTGAGTTACGGGGTCAGAGCCAATGATCTTGCAATTTCTTACGATCTCGCTGTCGTCTCCCTGATGGAGGAACACGTATGAGGGGGGCTGCATGGAATCATTTTCAAATCTCTTAATGCCAAGGTCGCGGCAAAGGTCGCCGTCACCCGTAGCATCAATGAAGAACTTAGCCTTGATAGCTCCGCGTCCATCTTTATTTTCAACGAAGATAGCCTGAATATCGTCGCCGTCAACAGCAATGCCTGAATAATAAGTGTGGAGATAGATCTTAACATTGTTTTCAACGAGGATATCGTCGAGAACACACTTAAGTTCAATGGGATTGAAAACGTGGGAATAGAGAGGATCAACCGTATGGTCAATGTCATCCATTCTGCACATAACCTCTTCGGAAAGACCGGCAATGGTCTGTATTTTGTTTTCGGTACATCTGAAGGAATGCCATATTGCAACAAGACCGTTGGTTGCAACACCGCCAAAGCTGTTCTGACACTCAACTATAACTACCTTTGCTCCGAGTCTTGCAGCACGTACTGCAGCAAATACGCCTGTAGCGGAACCGCCGACAACACAAACGTCAGCTTCATAGATTACAGGCACCTGCTTGGGTGCTTCTTGAAAAAATGCCATAATAATCTCCATTCTGCCGCTGAAGCGGCTGTACAAATAGAATCATGAAAAATGAATACGCAAAGCGGAGGTCTCATTCTGTCCGATCTTCCGCCATTTGCTTTTGCACTTAAGCTTTTCCGCGGGAAGGCAGAAATGCATAAAACAGCTTA
>CAYYRY010000026.1:0-10469 GCA_964474245.1 uncultured Ruminococcus sp.
GCTTTTTAGCTATACCTTTATTCGGACGGGGGAAATGTTTCTTTCACGCTATACCTTAGAATTACAGTTTTGGCAAGCTGCTTTTCATTTTCAAACATACCGATAAATAATCCTGCTAACCGACAAATATATATTCATTTATTTCAAAAGCGCAAAAGACTATTACTTTTAATAGTGACTTTTATTTTTTAAGGTATTACAATATAATCAGGTAATAGTATTCAAAATTAAGTCTTGTGGATTTGAAGTATACTTACGAAAAATACATAGTCGCAAACATAATATTTTAAAATAATCTCTTCACATTCCAGGACTCTCACGGAGGTAAAAGCTGATGAAATCATTAAAAAGGAAATCATTCACCAAAATCTGTCTGACAATTTTATTCTGTGTGATCATATCCGTCGTTCTTCTTAGTTCATCCTATGCGGAAGAACCTGCTATCGAGACGGACAGCGACGGATATTTTCTCGTCACGAGCTACGAGCAGCTTCGGAGTCTGGCTGCAGGCAACTACGCCCAAGGAAGGTACCGCCTTGCCTGCGACGTTATATCAAACGATACCGAAAACAATTACACCATAAAGATCTCAGGCGTGTGGGGCTCAAGCTTCACCCTTGACCTGAACGGCTACACCCTGAAGAGAAGCTGTCAGTCCATAGACACCTGCCTTTTTGACATCCGCGGCGGCGAGGTCTGTATATTCGACAGCTCAAAGGAAAAAACAGGCCGCTGTGAGTTCACGGGCTCGGTATTTTCCGTCAGAGGAGGCGCGAGCCTCACCGTAGACGGCGGAACGTTCTGCGCCTTGGACGGCTATGACAATATCGCGGGAAACGTGTTTTGCGTTTACAGCGGTCATGTGACCGTAAACGACGGCGTGTTCGACACCACCAATGCGGGCAGAGGCTCCGACGTTATCCGTTTGAGGCACGAGGCGTATCTTTATGACGTCCCCGTTTGTACCGTCAACGGCGGTGAGTTCTACGGCAGAACGGGTATTATCGACATCGTTCCCATGAACAGCTTCCTGAAATACGGTTGCTTTTTCCCACAGGTATACGTTCTCGGCGGCGAGTTCTACGTTGCCGAATACGATGAGGGAGCAAACGGCTTTGTAAACAGCATAAACACCTGGGGAGACGTCATCATTGGAGGCGGACTTCACTACACCGCCTGCCTCAACCCAACCCTCGACCCATACCGCTACGTAGACGGAGTTACCGTCAACGCGGTGAATGTCGATTATAAGGGCAACCCCAAAACAAGCTATAACGAGGTATCTCCCCCACCGCTGATCACGGTGGAAAATGCCCTCACATACGACAGCCGTCTGCTTGAAAAGTGCTACGTAAAGCTTCTTGAGAGATATAACGGTCCAAACGAGATCTTCGCAAGCTTCGGCACTATCAAGGAGCAGTACGCCGACATGATAGACTACTACTTAAACGGAGTTCCCGCCACGGTAACGGTGGGCGCATCCGACCACACCGTAGATGCCCCGAAGCTCGTCGGCATGGAAAAGGGAGCGAACATCAAATGGTACGTCTGTGAAACTGCCCCCGGAGCAGGCTTTGACGGTGCAGATTGGGTGGAGATGACAGGCTACGAAAACAAGCCTCAGCCCGTCGGTATGCTCACCCGTACGGCGGATGCCCGCGACGTATACGTGTGGGCAGAGGTACGTCTCCCCTCGGGAGAATATTACTCCGACACCATTCTTTACGCCTTCGAGAGCGAAAAGCAGGAGATGAACGGCGACGCCACCGTTGCCATGAACAATCCCTGCCTCGGCAACGCGGTCATCGCCGTTGTACATAACGCCCCGCACTATCAGTCCGAGTCAGACTACGTTTACGAGTGGACGGTGGACGGAGTCAAGGTAGGCAGCGAAAAGCGCTTTGAGATCGCCGATGTCGCTTACCTGGGCAAAAAGCTCTCCTGCCGCATCACCTCAACGAAGATCGAGGGCGCCCTCGTCACGACTCCCGTGACGGTGACGAAAAAACCGAACAACGACAAGCCTGCAAAGGGTGTTGCGGAATATCTTCCCGGGGAAAAGATCATCATGCTTTACGGACTCTCCAGCCTTCAGGAATACACCTTCTCAGACTCCGCCGACACGTCAGAGCTTGACTGGAGCAGCTCATGGAAGCCAACCGTAGCCTCATGTAAAATGATACTCTCGGAGCTTGGCATAGCCTTCCTTGAAGGAAAGACAGTATACATCCACACCCGCTTCAAGGAAACGGATACCACCGCGGCGGGTAAACACGTCGAGTCTTCCCCATATCTCCTCGCCTATAGCGTTCCGCTTGTCACCGTCACCTTTGAAAACGAGATAAACGGCACGGTATACGTTCCCTTCACCGCGGCAGGCGACACTGTAAGGCTCTACTACGCAAAGGATCCCATGAACGCAAACACGTGGAGCTCCTACAAGTGGTATGCCACCTACCCCGTGTCCGTAGTATCCCCCACCGTCAGCGTCACTCCGTACAACGAGCAGGGATACGTGGAGCTGAAGCTCCTCTCAAAGGGCGGCTGCAGTCTTGTCGCCTCGTATTTCACCTACACCGAGGTTGTGTATAAACGAATAAACGTCGTGGTGTACGACCCGACAAATCCCACCTACGGCTCAGCCAACGTGGCAGTTCCTCTTGAGGACGTCACTCTTTGCATCGGCGAGAGCTATTCCCCCTCCCTCCCCGAGATCATACCCACGCCTCCCGCAGGCACGGATTTCAAGTGGTACCTATCCGAGAGCACACAGCAGGGGCTTGTCACCTTTGAGAAAAACGACGTGGCGTCCATCGACCCGCAAACGGGAGAGATCACCGCGCTTTCCAAGGGAAGTGTATATGTTTCCCTCCTTAACCCCAATGGTGTTGAGATGGACCGCTTCCTTTTGACCGTCTCAGACTTCGACGGCACGATCAAGGCTGAGAGAGTCGAGTTCACTGAAAGGCAGATAAGTCTCCCTTGCGGCATGAGCACCACCGTCAGGTATCACATCTTCCCCTCCAACTCCAACGAACCGAGAGTATGGACCGTCGCAGACCCCTCCGTGGCAACCGTTGACGGAAACGGAAGAGTCACCGCCCGCGGCGTAGGTAAAACGACCGTCACCCTTACAGTGGGAGAGTGCAGTGCAGACTGCGAGCTCACGGTGACCGAGAGCCATCTCGGAGCATCATACGACCCCTCCGCGTGCAAAAGAGACGACACCTGCCCCATGACCCCCTTCACTGACCTGAAAAAGGCCACCTGGTACCATGACGGCGTTCACTTCTGCATAAGTGACGGACTCATGAACGGCACGTCGGGTGTCGAGTTCTCTCCGAATATGTCCATGAGCCGCGCCATGGTGGTGACCGTGCTCTACAGACTTGATGGTTCACCCGAGGTGTCGGAAGTGCCTCCCTTCACAGACATCAAGACGGGCTGGTACTACAACGCCGTAAAATGGGCGTACGCCAACAATATAGTTACGGGCGTCTCAAAGACGGAGTTTGCCCCCAACGGAGACGTCACCCGTGAGCAGATAGCCACCATCCTCTACCGTTACGCCGCCTACAAGGGCAAGGACACGTCAGCCTCCGCAGGTCTTGCCGCCTTCCCCGATCACACAAAGACTGGCGCATGGGCAAAGACCGCCATGGAGTGGGCAGTAGCCGAGGGTCTTGTAACCGGCGCCGTCAAAGACGGGATCACCGTGCTTGACCCCAAGGGAGTAGCATCCCGTGCACAGGTGGCAACGATACTTTACAGATTCTGCAAGGCGTAAGATAATACGAAATGAAAGAGGCGATCAATATGAAAATAGCACTTATTTCGCTGGGAATTGCTGTTTTGGCAGGAGCAGCTTGTCTCGGCATCATGACGAAACGCAAAGGGCAACGTGATACCGATGCAATCGACGGCGGTGTGAGGCATTATACCGATGATAATTCACCGAAGAGCATAAACTCCACGGTAATCACGAATTTCTCATGTGAAGGAAACTCCGTCTTCACGGACGGCATAGGCAACGAGAACCATCTCAACTATACTGCAAGTGCCGTATTTACAGACGGTAAAGTCTCCTGCAAATACAAAAGTCACGATCGCTTCGGAAACTCTGAAGAGTTGTCCTTTACGGCAGACCGTACGATCATGGATGAGCTGTACCTGCTGATCAAAAAGTACGACTTAGTGCAGTATAACGGAATCTCCTACAAAGTATCGGGGCTTCCCCACGGCTACGGTTCACAGATCAGTATAGATTTTGACAACGGTGAGCATGTATATTCATCGAATAACCAGACTTCATTTCTTCCCGATTCTTTCGGAATAGAGATTTACGGTATTATAAAAAGCTATGCCGATTAACTAACAGTTTTGCGACTTTGAACTGCTTAAATAATAATATAGAAAAAGTGTCTTTTGTCTGCAGACAGAAGATGCTTTTTTGCTTCTTGAGGTGGCGACGGACGAGATCATTGCACGTGCGTCTGAGAATATGCTGAAGGACAGCGATGCCATTGACAGGCTTATTGCCGAAAACCGCACTCTCGGTGAGAAGATACTTGAATTCATCGGCGACGTAGCTGAGAGGCTGAAGAGCATTCTTAAGGAATTTGAGGACGAGGAAAGCTTACGTGAGGAAGCGAGGCTCCTTCGTGAGATGGTTGACGTTTACGAGGAGGCAAAGGCTAAGTGGAGCGCGGCGTTTGCGAGATCTGCGGCAAACGTCTCGGCGGCGAATGCGGCGGGCGTTGTGGGGGACGTGGAAAACGGCGGCAAGGTGCTGTATAGTGAAGGGGATGTGGAAAAAGTAGGTGATTCTTTTTCAGAAGATTTCATCAATAAAACTTTGGATTCTTTTGGAATTAAAAAAGCAGGAGACTTCGTTCACGTTCAAAGGCAAGTGCTGAGTACTTTACTTGACGAAGGCTTCTTTGAAAATTCTAAAACTCGTAATCGTTTTGATGTAAATCGAGAATCAGGAATGGTTATAGAAACCAACAAAAGTGGAATTGACGAGACATTTGATCTTCAAAATTACGCCCGACTCGGGATACAGAAAAAAATCATTAAGCTTGCGACAATTAGGATGTTACCCGAAATCATCAGAGAAGGAACACTTGTCACCGACAATGCCCCTAACCAATATGGTGATGGAAAAAATAAAAAGTTCGCATACATCAATTACGAATGCGAGCTTGAGCGAAAACATATCACATTACGACTTGACATAAAAAAATCACCTCAAAAAAACAAATTCTGGGTGCATAAAGTCACTGCAATAGAAAATGTCAGCAATTCCCCTGCAAGTACCATTAAAGGTACTGAGGCAGGGCAAATAACTGCTGACATTGGTGTCATTATATCACAGTCTGCTGATTCTGTCAAGAATAAATTTTCCATACACGATCAAGCATATGCCGAAACTGTAAATCGAGCGATCAAACGCTTTGGCACTACCGAAGACTTCGCAGAAGCAGGCTTTTTCCTGCCTAACGGAGAGTTGCTGAGACTCACAGACGATAACCATAGAGGTGAGAGAGCATATGACCATCGCGTAATAGGCATAGCTTATGGCGTTGATGTTGAATTGGGAGTAAATCACGGCTACAACGCAGAATCAAACAAGCATCTTGACGATTTCGTAGATAAGGGTGGCATTCGATTCGATCCCGGCAGCCTTGAATTCAATCATGATGCTATGATGCAGCTAAGTAAGAATACTCCTCTTACGAGGGAACAAGAGCAGACTATTCGTGATTTCATCAAATGGAAGAAACAACAAGAGGAGATGTACAATCCGGACGATTATGAGTGGTCTATGTATGACGGTCCGCTTGGACTTCGCATCGACTTCGGTGACACTTCCAATGTAAGAATAAGTGCTGATCGTAGTGCATTGGGAATTGATTCTCTCTCCTATGAGGGCGGGCAGATAAACGCAGACCGCATCATAAATGATATTCGCCATTATTATAGGACGGGAGAGACGAGACAGGCTTCTGTCGTTTCGCAATTCCATTACAGCGAATACGATGACACGTCAATGCGAGAGGTGCTGTCGGGTGCGCTCCTCACCATCCTTTGGGATGCTTTTATTTTCGAGGAAGGAGAGATTTGCCCGATCCCGTTTCCGCGGGACGGCACGCACACGGGCACAAAAAGCAGTCCCCCGGACTGTTTTTCTCGCTTCGCTCCTGCACTTTCAAATCTCTTCTATCTATCAAAAAAATAAAAAAGAAGCCTCAAAGGACTTCTTTTTTATTTTCGCGGAAGGAGAGATTTGAACTCTCATTTTCTCCTTTAAAATAAGGAGTAATTCCGACTTTGACAACATTTTGACCACAGTAGCTATTTTTTTACGTGATTTTAGCGTTTAAAATATCGGCTGCATCGTTTATTGATTTCTTTCTAAAATCGGTGTAAATGTCCATTGTTGTGGACAACTGTTTGTGGCCAAGGATCTCTTGCACGCTCTTTACCGGGACACCGCATTCAAAGGCTATCGTGGCGAAGCTGTGTCGCAGCTGATGTGCTGTGCAATTGATTCCCGTCTCCTCTTTGTAATGCTTGGAGAGTGTTATAAAACGGCGGTTAGTGAGAGGCTTGATACCGTCGTCTGAGATAATGTAGTTTTCAGGCTTTTGTTTGATATTTATGAGTACATCCTTTAACGGGCGGAGCAGAGGGACACTTCTGCATCCTGCTTGAGTCTTGGGCTCTTTAATATAAGGGCGGTCTCCTTCGTGATATACGGATTTTGAGACACTTATCAAATTTTTATCGAAATCTATGTCTTTCCATTGGAGCGCAAGTATCTCTCCCTTTCGCATTCCCGTCATGAGAGCTATATATGGGAATAGCCACACATCGTAGGTTGCCTTTACGATCTCTTCATCGGTAGTAGATGCGGCTGTCCTTGCCGCCTTTTTTGACGCTTTAGGAAGTTGTACAGCGGTACACGGATTTACTTCTATATAGTTTTCAAGCACGGCGTGGTTAAACGCCATGTTAATCACAGATCGTTGGTTAGCTAACGTTCTGAGAGCCATACCGTCTTTTGAAAGCCTACGGAGGAATAGCGTTATATTTTTCGGATGAATGTCGCTTATCATCATGTCGCCAAATTCAGTCTTTGCACGTTCAACGGCGGGTTTGTAACTTTTTATACTTTGGTAAGCAAGGCTTGATTTTGCTTCGGCCCACCACTCGTCAATTATTTCGCCGAAGGTACGGGTCCTTGTTGCTTCGGTGGTGAATTCAAGTATTTTACGGTTTACTTCGCGCTCGGACTTCCCGTAGAAGTACAGCCTCTTCCCTGTTCGCGGATCGGTGATCGCCTTTACCATTCGTCCGTCTTCACGTCTTTTCATGGGATGTCCTCCTTTCGAGTAGAAATAACAAGTACAAGTATGTTATAATAAATCAATCGAAGTCCAAGATTATTGGATTTTTGACATAGACAAATCAGGGACGATTATCTGTCCTGTCTCGGGATATAATCCGTTGTTGAATGATTCTGAGAGCGCACTCATGCATTTCAGACACAACGGATCTCCGCATGAGTGTTCGCATCCGCGAGTTGTATAGCGTGCTTGATTGTTTTCTCCCGGATACTCGACGATCCTCATTTTTACAACAAAATCGACTTTGCGCGGACATCTGACTTTTATATCTATATAATCATTACGGGGTATCATTATTACCTCAACTTTCTTTAACGGAGGAAAATATGGACGTAAACAAAATCAAAGAGGGACTTCTTACGGTAGGTTGGTATATGTGTGCGCCGCTTGATGTGGACGAAAACCTAAACTACATTGAACCGCCATCGTATGAGACAAAGCCTGAAGCGGAATACAAGTATCAGGAGTGGATGGCCAAGATGCGGTACGTTTCATATGTGGGCGCTATTAAAGACATTTTAAATTTCATAGACAACGGTACACATACAATGTCGCGCGAGCTCATCATACATAATCTTCACTGTATTGCAGGGCAAGTCGAGAGAATGACTTGCTGTTCGTTTGATCTTAATTATGATTTTCTCCCCTTTAACCCTTTAAACGGAGAAGAACAAGCGGTATATGATTTTTTCATACTTCCGCTTAAAAAAGCCTACCTCTACATAACAGAGTATATGAAAGACTAATCTTGGACTAATCTTTTTACACCAAACACAAGGCTGCCGCAAGGCGGTCTTGTGTTTTTGTGGGCGATTTGGATGCGAAGAAACGATTAAATAGGATACTTCTCTCTATACAAACCAATAAGTTCTTTTATATCTTCCATGTATGAGTTCAGATTTTGCTCATGCATGAATAACTTAGTTGAAAAGGCATTGTAATCTGTGAATGTTTCTTGACCGCCTTCTTCGGCCATATGAACAATATCTATACAAGTGTTGTATATATCCTCCAAAACATCATCTATATATCGCTTGTTATAAAAAAGCGATACAAAAGTATCATAGTTTTTTTCTAACTGATAGTGTTGTAAAATAATCCAATCTTTTTCCCATTCAAGTGCATGTCTTAAGTTTTGTATATCCGACGAAGTGTCAAAAAAATCAAAGGATACTTTGTACGAACTATTTAACACAGTGTTTGGGTGGGTATAGCATTTGGTATTTTCATCTATTATATCGTGCTCTGTGTTATACCATACGTTTTCCATCAAATGAGCAAGTTCTAATGCAGACTGAGTGCTGTCAAACATTTCGTTTGCTCGCGTTTCTATATCGCATAAACGTTCGTTTATTTGCAGGTTTCGTTCGTTTGTGTTGTTAGGTTCAGTAGAGGAAGTATCCATAGTTTCGGTATTATGAATATCATCGTTTTTATAACTATTAGAATTTACATGATTTTCAGCGTTTTGAGTTTTGTTGATACCTCTATCGTAAATATATAAAGATACAGCAAATATATTTAGGATCAACGCTAAAATTATTAATGAAGAAACGATGACAGCTAATACTTTTTTTATTTTCAAATTTTTATTGCGTTGCTTGGCGTTTTGATGTTCACACTCGTTTTCTTTTACAGTAATGTCAGTCGAATTTTGGGTAAGATGATCGTTTGTTTCTTCGCCACTATGATGTTCAATTTCATCGGTATGATTAATGCCATCGTTCTTCGAACGCTTCAGTTTTCTTCTTGCCAATATTGTCCATACAACAATGACAGTGGGAAATAAGATAGTATATATAATACAGAATATTCTTTCATTGTTTTCTGTAAACGAACCCAATAACGTTAGTATCCAAAGTGCGAATGCCATCGAAAGGCCAACACCATGAATCATCCTAAATTTCCGCTTTTCAAATTCTGCTTTGCCATATATCAAACGAAGCAAAATGTATCCAACGGACATTAATAATCCTTTTAACATATCCTTCACCTCAAAACTTTCCTCTAAGCTCCACTGCCTTTCCGATCACACGGACGGGGAGGAATCTACGTGTTTTGCAATAATAACTCTAACTATTGAAGAAATAACTAAAACTGTTGCAGCAATCACAAGAACATCAATGTGACCACTTAAATATTCCGATAAGCTTCGAAACGGTGTCACAATAAAACTGGCTACGCAGAAAACAGTCAAAGTCAACAGCAGGTATGGAACCAAAATTGCTTCTATGCGAGCGTTATTTAGAACTTGCCAATCGTGCTTAAAAAACAAGGTGTGCACAGACAATACCCATCCAATGGTAAGGTGTACAATCGAAAAAAATGAACATAAAAATACGATAATACCCCAAATCCAACCTAAATATCTAACACACGTGATAAGTAAAACCAAATTGTTGAGAACTGATAGCATAGAACTGCCCGCAGGATAAGGATTGATACCAATATTAGTGTTTGCGGCAACGGAGTAATTTAACTCACTACAAACAATCAAAATGACTACAAATGCAACTACCATGCTTAACCTCAACTTTCTATATTTCTAATCAAAACCTTTGGTATTCCGATAATACGGCAATGTTCGAGCCGTTCTCCCTCGATTTTCGTCGGAGGAACATTGGGGTTTATCGGTATAAGAAGCAGGTGCTTCCCTTGCCTGTAATCGACTCGCTTAAGAGTGGCAAGTTCATCGTCATATAACACAGCGGCGGTTTGCCCGTTATAATCAAGTGTGTTTTGCCTTTTAATAAGGACTTTATCTCCGTCTCTGTATTCAGGGAACATTGAGTCGCCTTTGACCCTGAGGACGAAAAAGTCCTCTTTTTTATTTTTGCCGAAATAGGCGCGGGGAATCTCAATGGTATCCCCGTCCCACGAATCGAGCGCGATACTGTCAAATCCTGCGGCTATGTCGCCGATCACGGGGAATACGGCGTTGTTCTCCGAAACGGTAGGGGATGGGAATCGATCTGAGTCTCTGCCGAGGAGATAATCGGTTGATACGCCGAAGTAGTCGGCGAGTTTGGAGAGTGTTGCATAATCAGGTTCTCGATT
>CAYYRY010000026.1:10479-14758 GCA_964474245.1 uncultured Ruminococcus sp.
TAATTCGCATACGCTTGCCTACTTATGCCTAAGTATTCAGCTAATTGCAACTGCGTGTAGTTTTTTGTTTTTCTTAGTTTGGAAAGCAACAGCATAGTAATCCTCCTCTCTGTGATTCAATTATAACGCAACAAATTGTAGCAGTCAATAGCGTGCAACAAAATGTAGAATTATTTCAAAAAACCTCTTGACAAGGCAACGGAATGATGCTATACTATGCACATAGGCAACATTTTGAAGCAAAGGAGGTAACGTTTTGAAACAATGGCTTAAAGCAAAGCGCGAGGAGAAAAAACTATCGCAAGAGCAGGTGGCTTCACTTTGTGGCATAAGTAGACAGTATTATAGTTTTATCGAATCAGGTAAGAGAGGATGTCCGGTACCAACGGCTAAAAAAATAGCCTCTGCACTTGATTTCGACTGGCAGAGGTTCTATGAATCAAACGGCGCGTGAGGAGGTGAGGGTGTGGAAGTTTGGCTCTATGATAAACTGAAAAAAAAGGGGTTATCTCAAGCAGCACTCGCGGCTAAGATCGGGATGAATAAAATCACATTAAACAGAAAATTCCAAGGCAAGTTACCGTTCATGTATACGGAGGTAGCCGACATATGCGAGGCGTTGGACATAGATAATCCTCTTCCGTACTTCCCAAAAAAGAGAAAATGAGATGTGGGGGCATCTCATAGTCTCAGTTGGTTAATTATTTAGTTTTTTTCGCCGGAGCTTGCGAAAGAGCACTTCCGGCAACGCTCTTAGACTTACTGCTGTAACGGTTGTCACGAAGTATCTTGGATGCCTTCGTCTGAAAAGAAAACCGACAATGACGTGGCCCGAAGTTTTAGAGGAACTTCGAAAATGCAAAACTGCAAAGGACGCACGACGGGTTCACAAATTGCTTAAGGAACACGGACGGGGACACGGGTTACCGTTATTCATGAGATATCCGTACTTAGCGGTAATCGTTTCGGGAATATCTCTTGTATTATCGGTCGTAGCGCTTATTGTGAAGATAATTTTAGCGTAAAGGAGGGAGAGGTGAAGAGATGAACTATATGGACAAGCCTGAGCCGCGGTACGCGACGTGTGCGTGGTACGGTCAAAAATGGAACGTGAGCGCGAAGCTTAAAATAAAAGACCCGGGCTACAAGTGCCCGAGGTGCAGAGAGTTGGAGGTGAAGGAGTATGGGGTAAGATACGAAGACCGGGGGCGATGCGTAAGTAAGCCCGGTGCTATCGTAGTCTACGCGTACCGGGACAATCAGCCGTTGCCTAACGGGCGATTCTACGGATATGTGAGGGGAGATACCGTCAAACTGTACCCGATGGATCTTATCACAAGGTCGAACTACAAGGGGAGTGACCTTGACATTACTATATTCGATTTGAAAGCGAGGCGTAATCAATGTACATAACGAAGGAGCTGCACGATGCCATATGCGAGGCGGGGCTTTACGGGATCGGAGTGATGCTCATATGCTTCGGAGCTGCGCTGCTTCTGCCGCGGGTACTGAGGGCGGCGATGCGCATCCGCAAACGGCTTAAACTGTGGATTGAGTATCGACGTGAGGTATATCTGATCAGGCGGGATTTGAGAAGGTACAAGGCGGCTATGCGAGTATTTGACAAGCCTGTTAGATGGAAGGAGGAAGCGAGAAATGTTGAGGACTGACAATCCGCTTGCGGACTTTGACCGCTACGACAGGACGCAGGCTGAATGGCTGAGGAGCCGGCCGGTATGTGCGTATTGCGGCGAGCCTATTCAGGACGAATATTGTTACAAGATAGGCGGCGACGTTATTTGCAGAAAATGCCTGGACGACGAGTTTAAGTGCGACACAGAGGCGATGGTATCGTGAGAGGAGTAAAGATAATGATAAAGGTACAGAAGGTGACCGGGCGCGACGTGAAAGAGGGCGACAGCATTATCGTTAAATGCGATGCGTTGTCCGCGAGGAATGAAGTCAAGCGGGTGTGCGGTTTCAGAAAGCTGAAAAAGGAACGGGCTGAGGCAGCGCGGATCGCAGTATTTGAAGACAACACGGCGAGGGTGCTGTATGAGGACAAGCCGGTGATAGTGCTGTTCCCGGTGATCAGTTTGAAGGAGGCGAGAACTTAGTGGAAAAGAAGGACTACAGAGCGAATTTAGCTATTCTCGACGAAAAATTCCCCGACAGAGTGGGACTGTCTCCCAAGGAGGTAGCTGCGGTGCTCAACGCAGACGTTGACACGGTGTATTCAGCCATCAAGAGGAAGTATAATCCCCTGCCGCATCAGAAGCTGTCTCCGCGTAAGACGATCATCCCCAAAGCAGGCTTTGCGAGGTGGTTATGCGGGAAGTGATAAAAAGAAGAGCCGCATCCGTAGGGGAACGGATACGACTCAGGTACAGAGTTAGCGCGTCTGTACCTACATTATACAACTCTGCGCCGACTTTGTCAAGGAGGATATAATATGTTTTACGACGAAGAAATCACTAAGATGTTTGAGAGGATCGATGCGCTGAATCGAATGTTCGAGGAGCTTGAAAGCGTACCGCTTAGACTGGAGCTCGCGCTCCTCGGTATCGGAGGGAGGACTGACAATGGCTAATTTCGAAAGCGGAGTAAAGAGGTATATAAGGGCGGCCGGCGTGGTGGAGGTCAACTTTCCCGTTGATTGGCGCGATAACGCGGAGATCGCTTGCAAGCATTGTGATTTTTTTCACACATCAACAAGGAAGTGCGGACTAAACCACCGCGTAGTTGCCTTCCCGGAAAAATACGTGGGAGAGTTTTGCCCCTTGGTACCGATAGGAGAAGAATCGGAGGAGAGAGATAATGTGTAAATTCAGAGATTTAACTGCTGATGAAATCGAATGCAGGGTCGGGCAGTGCAAGTCAAACGGACTGACGCTGCTACTGTACAAGGATGCGAGGGTGGATATGAACATCCTTGACGAGACGGTGGGCTCGACGAACTGGCAGAACCGTTTTTACGAGTACAAGGGAATCCTGTTCTGTTCACTCGGAATCAATTCAAATTATGACAAGCCGGAGCTTGGTGACCGATGGATATGGAAGGATGATGCCGGGGTGGAAAGCAATACGGAGGCGGAGAAAGGGAATGCCAGCGACGCGAGGAAGCGCGCGGGTGTAGCCTTCGGCATCGGGCGGGAGCTGTATACCGCACCGTTTATATGGATACCGGCTGAAAAGTGCAATATCGAGCAGGGCGGTAATCGTTATAAGTGTTACGACAAGTTTGAGATCGAAAAAATCGTAATCAAGGACAAGAGGATAGATGCGGTTGCCATCAGGAACGCGACCAAGGATTGCCGAGCGTTTGTGTGGCGGAGGGGGATGGGATGACACTCACGGGAAAGATAGCGGGTATGACTATCGACTACAAGACGGGACGTCCGCGGCTTGAGTTTGAAATCAACGAGCGCAGCAACGCTATGAGCGCGTATGACGAGTTCAATCTTATGCCTCAGCTCTCCATCGAGATCAAGAAGTATCGCAAGAAGCGTAGTCTTGACGCGAATGCATATGCTTGGGAGCTGATGACTAAGATCGCCAACGTGCTGAGAGTGTCTAAGGACGATGTCTACCTGAAGATGCTGAAGGAGTACGGACAAGGAGGCATAGTCAAGCTGAGAGATAAGGATCTCGACAAATTCAAAGCTATCACTAAGTACGTTGAAAAGCACGAGGACTTCCCCGATGAGGACGGCGCAGCTTACTACCGTTTTTGGGTGGGATCCTCACAGTACAATACCGAGGAGATGTCGATACTCATTGACGGAATCGTTGCTTGCGCAAAAGATCTCGACATAGAGACCGCCACCCCGGAGGAGCTTGCGCGATACAAGGAGGAGTGGCGATGAGGAGCATTATTCAAAAAAGAGGTAACAAGTGCTTTCTCTGCGGCAGGAACGGTAACGGAGATCCGCTCGACGAGCATCACGTATTCTTCGGGCCTTTCCGCAAATCAAGCGAAAAATATGGGGCGAAGGTTTACCTTTGCCACGATAGGTGTCACATATTCGGTGACGAATCGGTGCATAAGAATCACAAGGTATGTCGGGAAGTCCAGCGCGTGGTGCAAAGGTTTATGATGCGGTACTACGATTGGACATACGACGATTTTATAAATTTATTTGGAAGGAGCTATTTATAATGGCTAGATATTTGGTAGAAAAATTAAACGAAATGGTAGAGGAACTTGAAGGTGGCGGTTCGCTCGATCTCAGTAGCCTCACAAGTATCCCCGAGGGCTTCAACCCCACGGTAGGCGGTT
>CAYYRY010000027.1:0-14229 GCA_964474245.1 uncultured Ruminococcus sp.
CATCGGAACACTTCAGGTAGCTGTTCCCGATGCCCTCGTAGGTGACGTTATCGGTGACCTCAACAAGAGACGAGGCAGAGTACTCGGTATGAATCCTTACGAGAAGAAGAGTGGATATACGGTTATCGAGGCGGACGTTCCCAGAGCTGAAATGTCCGATTACACCATCTCCCTTCGTGCTATGTCACAGGGAAGGGGCCGTTTTGACTTCACCGTAGACAGATACGAGGAAGCTCCTTCAAGCGTAACTCAGAAGATCATAGCTGAAGCTAAGAACGACGAAGAATAATTAAAAATACATAATGAAACAGAGCACCGCGGCAAAAGCTGCGGTGCTCTTTATTGTGCGTTTTCGGCTGCCCGGAAACCCAAACAGAAAAACGATCTCCCTGTACATTTATCATGCGCAGGGAGATCATGAGGATTCTGTTTTCCGTGAGTCTCAGAGTGCTTTAATCGCCGTTTTCGGCATCTTTTGATATGAGTATGCTGTCATTATCAAGGAGCGTGTGACAGTCCTCTATTGCCTTCAGAGCATCATCTACCATGCCGAGATACTTCTCGTCATTTTCGAGCAGGGTACCGTCCTTGGAATATACCTTGGAATTGATACCACCCTCGGAGTGGGTATAGAATATATCCTTCGTGATGAAACTGCCTGACTTTACGTGAACGAGCTCGTAGGCTATTCCTTCGTAAGTGGGGTCAAGGAGGTTGTGACCGAACATAACTGCTTTGTCATTCTGAATTCCAAGGAGACTGAGAAGGGTTGGGAGTACGTCAACGTGTCCGCCTACTGTGTCAAGAGTACGTGACGTGCCGAGACCGGGAATGTGAATGATAAGCGGTACGTTGAAACGGTCGAATATGTCGTAGCTTTCGCCCGTCATAGCTTCGATGTCGGACTTCAGTTCTTCATCGGATTGAGATATGGCGTAGTGGTCACCGTAAATTACAAATACTGAATTATCGTAAAGGCCGACTTTTTTCAGCTCGTTCATAAATTCTCCGATCACTCGGTCAACGTAGGCTACTGACTGAATATACAGGGTAAACAGATTGGGGGCAGTATTGTCGGAATCAACGTAGCGGTCTGCGAGAGCTACGGCGAAAGGGTGGTGAGATGAAAGGGTGATGGTGAAGGCATAGAATGGCTCTTCGTAGGTTACTACGGTGTCAATTACGTCTTCGAAGAGTCTGCGGTCGGTGTTGGCTATCTTGTCGTTGACAGCGAATACACAGCCCTCGTTGGGATGGAATTCCATGTCCTCCATGGAAATGAAATCGTCAAATCCCTGATAAGGATATGCTTTGTTTCTGCTCCAGAAATCCTCTCGGTATGCGTGGAAAACGGTGGCACGGGTATAACCGTTATCCTTAAGAAGCCACGGGAGACCGTAGAATTTGTTTTCGGTGTACTTCTCATATGAAGCACCGTCTTCGCTGGGATACAGGGAGTTGTTCACGGCAAATTCAGCGTCGGATGTGTTTCCTGCGCCAATCTGATAGTAATAATTCTTGAAGTAGAAAGAGTCATTCTTTATAAGCGAGTTCAGTACGGGGGTAAGCTCTGTGCCTTCGAAATCTTCACCGATGACGAAATTCTGCAGTGCTTCGACCTGAATGATAAATACGTTTCTTCCTTCAGCAGAACCGTAGAAGGGGGAATTTTTGTTTACTCCATTGGCGTAATCATTTGAGTTTACGTCGTTTCCACCGCCGGGAGCAAGTGCACTTGCAATATCCTTGACGTGATAGGTTATAAGCTCGTTGGGAATATAGCGGAGCTTGAAGGAACCGAATACAGTAAGTCCTGCCACTATTATCAGGCAGAGGCATACTATTGCGAATGCTGTCAGTATGTGGTGCCGTCTTGGATAGTTCTTTTCGGGAATGTGTTTTTTGAGGAATATCCTTGCAATGGGGAAAAGCAGCCAAAGAGGGAGGTCAAGGATGGGAATGAGCTGCTTTATGCCGATAAGCTCTTTGATGGTGCCGCCTACCCCGCCCAGCTGCCATGCCATTTTGATAAGCTCTGCGGACGGGAGCTTACCCATATAGCTGTAATACACAAGGTCAACGCTCATTATAACTGACAAAAGGGCATACAGAGATATAAGCGTGATGTTTGCTGCTTTCGGAGAGAATATTACGATTACTGTATACACTATGCAGATGATCCCAACGGTTATCGCGGCTAAGGGCAACTCGAAATTGCCTACGTTTATCATGGAGTAAAAATGAAGGCTCTTGACAAGCAGAAGAACAGTAAGAACAGCAAAAAAGATCATCTGACCTAAGCGGGAGGTCTTTTGTTTCTTGTTTGCAGTGGGAACAATGGCATGATCGTTATTTGTTTTCATGTTTCACCTCAAATCTGTCTCGATGAGACTTTGTTATATGTTTTTGAATCCCGCTGAACGGGAGAATTTTCTTAGCTTGTCAAGGTAGCGTTCTTTATCGTAAAGATAAGCCTCACCGTGACCTGCTTCAGGGATGGAGCAGAACGTACATCTGTCTCCGATGGCTTCTTTTATCTCTATACCCATGCTGTGAGGGACAAATTTGTCTCCTTCTCCGTGATAGATGAGTATCGGTAATTCAGACGCCGCGGCTGAGTCGGGGGCGGAGACTTCTTTGAAGTCAAATCCTGCCGCAAGCTTTGCCAAAAGGCGTGATGTGTAAAACAGGGGGAAGACAGGGAGCTTCATGTCTTCCTTTAACACCTTGCGGCATATGGCATCCGGTGTGGTGTATCCGCAGTCGGCAACGATACCTTTTACGTTTGCGGGAAGCTCTAAGGATGAAGCCATAAGCACACTTGATGCACCCATAGACAGTCCGAACAGAAGGACTGGCAGGTCGGGGAAACTTTGGCTTAACATTTTACACCACTCAAGGACGTCAAGCCTTTCCTTGGCACCGTAGGTGATATATCTGCCTTCGCTTCCACCGTGTGCTCGCTGATCAACCATGAGAAGCATGAAGCCCATGCTGTGAAGATCCATGGCAAATGTACCGAAGTCGTGGGTGGGATTGGAACGGAAGCCGTGGAACATGGCGATGATACCGATCGGACGCACATTGCCTTCGCATGGGATCAGCCTTGCGCTGAGCTTCAGTCCATCGTGAGAAGTGATGGAAATCTGTCCCTGCTTTTGCCCTGCGAGACGTAATGCCTCTCGCTTTGCAACGATGGTTTCGCCGCATTTGGCATAGCCTTTATCCGATGCGTGGAACAGCTCATCATCCTCCCATACGGAGGATATCTTTGATCTTCTCACACAGGCGATATTGAACATATATACGGTTGCCGCTATTAAAACGGTCAGCAGTATTATTAATACTCCGGATATGATGATAACCACGTCAGCCTCCGAGCAGTGCTTTCAGACCGTCTTCGTCAATAACCGTGATGCCGAGTGCTTCAGCTTTAGTCAGCTTACTGCCTGCACTTTCGCCTGCAACCACGTATGAGGTCTTATTTGAAACCGAGCCTGTCACCTTTCCTCCTGCAGCTTTGATAAGTGCCGAGGCTTCGTCACGGGTCATGCTTGGAAGAGTACCCGTCAGGACGAAGGTGAGACCTGTAAGGTCCTGGGATGAGGCTGAGACAGCGGATGTATCATCTTTGTGTATGTCGAGATTTACACCGTACAGGCGAAGCCTTTCAATGATCTCCTTGGTTTCATCCATAGAGAAAAAGTCACAAACGGCACGTGCGGTGACTTCACCGATGTCGTATATTTCCGAAAGTGCCGTAACGTCTGCGTTGAGCAGAGGAGTAATGCCACCGAAATGAGATACTATAGCTTCGGATGCCGCCTCTCCCGTGTGACGGATGCCAAGGGCATGGAGAAGCCTTGACGGGGGATTGTTTTTGGAGCGTTCAATGGCAGAGATCAGGTTAAATGCGGATTTCTTGCCGAGACGCGGGAGGACCTCCAGATCCTCGACTTTTAGGGTGTAGATGTCTGCCACGTCGGAAACAAGTTCATTGTCAAGAAGGAGCTTAACTACGGATGGTCCCATGCCGTCAATGTTCATGGCACCTCTTGATGCAAAATGAACCAGTCTTCTCTCTCTCTGTGCGGGACACAGGGGATTGATACACCTTACTGCACCGCCGACTTCTCCACCTTCGTTTGCGTCGTCGGCATCATCGTAGGTCAGACGTTCACCGCATGAGGGACAGTTTTCCGGGAATGAGAAGATGACCTCGCTGCCGTCTCTTTTTGAGGGAACGGATGATGTGATCTCCGGGATGATATCGCCTGCCTTGCGAATGATGACGGTGTCACCGATACGGATGTCTCTTTCCCTGATGATATCAATGTTGTGTAAAGTTGCACGGGATACGGTCGTCCCTGCAAGCTTTACAGGTTCAAGATTTGCGGCAGGGGTCAAAACTCCTGTTCTGCCTATCTGAAGCTCTATGGAAAGAAGCTTGGTTTCTTTTTCCTCAGGGGGGAATTTATATGCAACTGCCCATTTGGGTGTACTGCTTCCCTCTCCGAGGACTTTTCTCATTTCGAGAGAATTCACCTTGATAACTGCACCGTCGATATCGTATGGCAGAGCATCACGCATGGCACCGATCTCCTCTACGGCGAGAACTGCGGTGTCCTCGTCGGCGGGAATGCATTTGAGGGGGATGACATTGAAACCGAGCGCTTTCATCTGTTCAACGGTCTCAGAGTGACTTTCAGGTACTTTACCGCTTTCAAACAACTCACCCGTCTGATAATTGAACACGAATATAGACAGACCGCGTCCTGCAGTTTCGGCGGCATTCAGACGTCGGAGGGAGCCTGCGGCGGCATTTCTCGGGTTGGCCCAGAGCTTTTCACCTGCTTCAGCTTTTTCAATATTGAGGCGTTCAAAGCTATCTCTCGGCATATAAACCTCGCCTCTTACGGTAAGGTCAACGTTTTCCGTAAGCCTTTTTGGTACGGACGTTATGGTTTTTACGTTTTCGGTTACGTTTTCTCCGACGTTTCCGTCACCTCTTGTGGCACCGAGCACAAGCCTTCCGTTTTCATAGGTGAGAGAAACGGAAAGACCGTCGATCTTCGGTTCGATGGAGAAGGTGATGTCCTCTTTGGCAAATCCAGCCTCAGTCAGATTGTCAACCGTGCGGCTGACAAATGTCCTCAAGGCATCGTGGTCAAATACGTCGGTGAGGCTACCCATGCGTACGGCATGGGTGACCTTGGTGAATTTTTCACTTGCAGTACCGCCAACCTTGTGTGTGGGGGAGTCACTGTCGTCAGCACCGGGGAATGCTGTTTCGATGGATTTCAGCTCCTCGAACATCATATCGTACTCGTAGTCCGATATTTCGGGGGCATCAAGGTTATAGTATCGGTCTGAATGGTATCGGAGAGACTTACGGAGTTCTTCCGCACGGACTTTAGCTGTGTTTTCATTGAGGTTAGTAATATCCATAAGTGACATCCTTTGTTATCAGAATCCCCATTCGGGGGTATATGTGCTTTGCGCCGAGCTTCTCTCCTGTCCGTAACCGGAAAATCCGAGGGAGTCGGCAAGGTCTCGCACGTAATTATATTCAAAAGTAGTGATACGGCGGCGCATTGTACGGGCGAGCTTTTCGTTTTTACATCCCGTGAAAAAATCGGGGGTATACTGGCTCATGAGAGAGAGCACGATCTTATCGGCGTATCCATTTTCCGCCAAGGCGTGAAGTATGCGAGCGGAGTCGTCTCTTTGACCGGGAAGGACTAAGAGACGGACTATTATGCCACCCGTCATCATACCATCGCTGTCATAGGTGGGACAACCTGACACCTTCAGCATTTCGTCAAGCGCTTCCATGGCACGCTCAAAGTAATCGGGGGCACAGGAAAGCTCAGCGGACAACTCGGAGGAGTGGTATTTCATGTCTGTAAGGAATACGTTAGCAGTACCTTTGAGGGATGTGACGGTACTGCGTTTTTCGTATCCGCCGGTATTCCATACTATGGGAATTGAAAGACCCATACTCCGTGCCGCAGAGACACAACGTATGACGGCATCGGTGTATTGGGTGGGGGAGACGAGATTTATGTTGTGGGCACCTTTTGCCTGCAGCTCCGTGAAAACACGAGCAAGGCTTTCCTCGGAAAACGGTCTCTGACCGGAATAAATTCCGTTTTCTCCTCTGCTGATATCTCCGTTCTGACAAAAGGCACATTTCAGAGGACATCCGCAGAAGAAGACTGCTCCGCTTCCGTTTTTTCCGCTGATACATGGCTCCTCCCAGCGGTGGAGCATTATCTTTGATATAAGAATATCTTGAGGTACACCGCAAAAACCGCGCCCCTCGGCACGGTTTGCTTTGCAATTTCTCGGACAGAGCTTACAAGTTGTCATTATCTCTTATTAAGCATATCGTGCTTCAGATTCCAGAGCTCTTCGGAAAGGTCCACGTAGTATGAGTGAGGGTTTTCGAATCTGAGTACCTCGTCCCACATGGTTGCTATCTCTCTTGCACAGTGGTCTCTTACTTCGGCAAGGTCCGGGAATCTGTAGACGAGCTCTCCGTTTACGAAGATCGGTACACTCATTTCGCGGACGGTGTAATTCTCGAGAGTCTTTCTCTTCCATGTGTGTTCGGGGTCGAAGATCTCCACGGGACCGGTGTGGTCAATCTCTTCGTGGCTGAGTGCGAGCAGATCGGCAATTGCTTTCTTTGTCTCGTTGGAGTAGAATCTGTACAGCTTCTTGAATCCGGGGTTGGTGATCTTTTCAATATTTTCGCTGATCTTGATCTTGGGTGTGATCTCACCTTCTGCGTTTTCGGTAGCAACAAGCTTGTATACTCCTCCGAATACGGGTGCACTCTTGGCGGTGATAAGTCTTTCACCGATACCGAAAGCATCTATCTGAGCACCCTGGGAGATGAGGTCTCTGATGATATACTCATCAAGGGAGTTGGAAACGGTGATCTTGCAGTCGGTAAGTCCCGCTTCGTCAAGGATACGGCGTGCCTTACAGCTGATGTACGTGATGTCACCGGAGTCAATGCGGATTGCGCATTTCTTGAGACCCATGGGCCATAGCACGTTCTTTACTGCCTTGATGGCGTTGGGAATACCTGAACCGAATACGCTGTAGGTGTCAACGAGAAGAGTGGGATTGTTGGGATAGAGACGGCAGTATGTTTCAAAGGCTTCATATTCGGTGTCAAACATCTGAACCCATGAATGAGCCATAGTACCGCCGGTGGGGACGCCGAACAGCTTTTCGGAAAGGGTGCAGGCTGTGCCGTTACAGCCTCCTATGTATGCGGCTCTCGCACCGTATACAGCAGCGCCCTCTCCGTGAGCACGGCGTGAACCGAACTCGGAAATGGGTCTACCCTTGGCACTGCGTACCATACGGGAGGCCTTGGTTGCAATAAGTGACTGATGATTTATGGAAAGCAGAACGTAGGTTTCAATGAGCTGAGCCTCGATTACGGGTGCTCTTACGGTGAGAATGGGCTCGTGGGGGAATACTACGGTTCCTTCGGGCACGCCCCAGATGTCACCGGTAAAGCGGAAATCCTTGAGATATGTGAGGAATTCTTCGTCAAAGAGATTCTTTCCTCTGAGGAATTCGATATCATCGTCGTCAAAGTGGAGGTCCGTGATATATTCGGCGATCTGCTCAAGACCTGCGGCAATCGCATATCCTCCGCCATCGGGTACTCTTCTGTAGAATACGTCAAAATAAGCTATTTTATCCTTAACATCCGAATGAAAATATCCGCGGCTCATGGTGAGTTCGTAGAAATCACAAAGCAGGGCAAGATTGTAAGCATCTTTTTTCATTTTAGTATTCCTTTCCGGTATTATTCAAACTGATTGATAGTTACTGTATATCTTGAGTTCCATGCCTCTTCGATGAGTGCTTCACGGGGGAGCTTTGATTCCTCAGCCATGATCTTCTCGATCTCGGGGCGTGTCTTGGGATGACGGGGGGTGAACACCGTACAGCAGTCCTCGTATGGGAGGATCGAAGTTTCAAAGGTACCGATGGCACGTGCTGTTTTTACTATCTCGTCCTTGTCGAGTCCGATACAGGGGCGGAACACGGGAACTGATGCCTCTGCTTCGGTTGCGCATAATGCCTGAAGGGTCTGAGAAGCGACCTGGCCGAGACTTTCTCCCGTTACGATAACGGGACAGAAGTTTGCTTCCGCACACATGGATGCCAGGCGCATCATAAAGCGGCGGAGAATGAGCGTAAAATAGTCCTCCATGCAGTTGTCGCGGATATCTTCCTGTATCTTTGTGAGGGAGATGACGTGAACGCGCATCTTGCCTGCGTATTCCGTAAGTTCGCGGGCGAGGGTAAGTACCTTATCGCGTGCGGCTTCGCTGGTGTAGGGGAAGCTTTCGAAGTGGAGGCAGTCGATTATCATTCCTCGCTTCATCATCATATATCCCGCAACGGGTGAGTCGATACCTCCCGAAAGGAGAAGGAGTCCGCGGCCCGCACTTCCCAGGGGGATACCTCCGGCACCGCTTTCCTGACCTGCGTGGATATATGCCGCCTTGTCACGTACCTCGATACGTACCGTGACATCGGGGGTCTTGAGATCGACCTTAAGATCGGGTCTGACCTCAAGAAGTGCGCCGCCGACCTCTGCTGCAATCTCCGGTGAGGAGAGAGGGAACTTCTTGTCGCTTCGTCTTGCTTCACCCTTGAAGGTCGCACATCTCGGCAGGGTATCAGCGAGATATTCTACTGCCGTCTTTTTGATCTCGTCAATGTCCTTTTCGCAAACCGCTGCGCGGCAAATTCCCGCAAAGCCGAAAACGTGACGGATCTGATCGTACATATCGCCGATGGCGTCCTCGGCATCCTCGTCGAGAGGCTCAACGTATACGGTACTCTGCATATATCTTACGGAATAGTTGCCGATGGCTTTCGCACGGCGCTTCACCTCGCGCAGAAGCATTGATTCAAAGGTGGATTTGTTAGCACCTTTAAGTATTATTTCTCCATACTTACAAAGTATGACTTCTCTCATTTAATGTTTACCGATCCTTTCGGGAAAGTTTGATTTTTATATAAATATTCATCTTATATTATATCATATAATGTGTCAAATGTGAAGAGCTTCGGTTAAATATTGTGTGAAAAAGCCTTGAAGTTGGCGTTAATGTCGGGAATGTAGTTATCTTTTTTGCGGCTTAGGTACAGACTTCTTGTAGAAAACAAGGCTTCCTTGCATATGGACGCGGAGAAGTGTTAAAAATGTCGCATAATCGTGGGTAAAATTATTACTTTATATCTTGACCGCCGGAGTTTTTTGCTCTATAATATATGTATATATGTGTATAATTGTATCATCGGAAAGTGCGTATAAAAATTTACCGATAGAGTTTTGAACGGGTATTCCCCGAATATTTATAAAGGAGGGTGACCTCTATGTCACATGAAACAAGTTTTACTCCCGTCGTGCCGAGCAGAGATTTTACGAAAGAAATATTGGTATCAGCCGACGGATATACATTGCCTTACAGACTGTATATTCCCAAAAATTATGATTGCGGAGTATTCTATCCCCTGATGCTTTTCATGCATGGTGCAGGCGAAAGAGGAAATGATAATTCAGAACAGGTAAAAGTTGCTCTGCCTCATATTTTTGACGACCCCAAGTCACCCGCATACAATGCAATAATCATTGCTCCCCAGTGTCCCGAGGAAAAACAGTGGGTATATGCTCCATGGCACAAGGGAAATTACTCATCCGATGACATTGTCGAGTCAAGAGAGCTTCAGGCTGTTGTTGAGATACTGAAGAACGTATGCGCTGAGTATAACGTGGATAAGTCACGCATCTATGCTACAGGTCTTTCCATGGGTGGGTTTGCTTCATGGGACCTTATTACCCGTCATCCCTCTATCTTTGCGGCGGCTATGCCGGTTTGCGGCGGCGGTGACCCCTCCAAGGCGAAGCTGCTTGCAGAAAAGCCCATTCGTACCTTCCACGGATTCCTTGATCCCGTTGTTCCTGCAGAAGGTACAAGGGAAATGTTTTCCGTAATCAATGCGGTGGGTAAGGGAAAGATCACATATACCGAATTTCCCAATGCGGCTCACGATATCTGGGACAGAGTTTACAGCGATCCCTCAAATATCAAGTGGCTGTTTGAGCAGAAGAAGCCGGAGAAGAAGCCTGCTACCAAGGTTGATTACCGCAAGGTAGGCGCGGCGATCGGTATTGCCGGTGCCATCGGTGCAGCACTCCTCATTCTTGGCAAGAAGAAAAAGAAGTAATAGTATTAAACGCTTTGCTTTGCGATGTTCCGACGAAATACGGACTTGTACGGTCATCATATCATACTTTTTCGGACGTTTTGGGTGAAGCTGATCAATAAGAAAATATTTACTGCGGTCATAACAGGCTCATAGCTTGAAAGCTTAGACAGTTTTAAATAAAGCAGCTTTGTTTCATCGATTGTTTATGAAACCGTAGTATGAATGGATATTAATATACCGCAGACGTGCCGGTTCAGGTATGGCGGTTCAGATTGCGGCGTTCTTTTGCCAAAGAGCACCGAAGTCTGACGATTCCCGAAAAAGAGATGCGGGTCTTATCAAAACCAACCTAAATGACGGACAGGCGAATAATTCACTATAAAAATCGATGTCAGAATATCATTTGCAAGATGATAAAAAAGCTAAAGGCGAGTAACGTTAGGAGAACAGAGTTTAATTCGGAAGATAAAATCTGTAAAGCGACTTGTGTCCCGTGTATATAAATACTTAATAATATTTATATATTTATATGTTTATTGTTACTGCACGACCTTTTGCGGCTTTTTTTGCTTGCGGAAAGGTCGTGCTTTTTTATGGTATATGACTGTAAAAGACTGTCAGATAGCATGAAACACAGACTCAGAGATCATATATATTAAAAGTGGCTTCGGTTTTGCCCTTGGTTGGATGCCGAGGAGTTCCGTGACTTTGGGAGGAATATAGTGTGAAAGATCAAACAGCTTAGAATAATGCTGTTTCACGCTTAAACAAACGCTGAAGAATCGGAAATGATGATTTTTATCCGCTATGCGATCGCGTTTGTTTCGTTAACTATTTGTGCGCCGATTTCAGGCAGAAGGGAGATTAAAATGTTTGAGAAATTCGTTTTTTCCGAGAGAAATCTTAAGGTAAAGGAACAGATCTTGCCGAGGCTCCGGGACAAGGAGGAAAGAGAGGGAACGGACACCGGTCCCGCCAACGACGAAAGATTCCCCTTTCACGAAGCTTTTGAAAACAATCCGGGTGATCCTTATATCATAAATCTTGCCCGCGGTATCGTGGACTCGTGGCTTGTTTGCGATCCCTTCTTCAACGAGGGCGAGTATTTTGCGGGATACCAGAGACCGTGCAGAGGCTGTGCGGAGCACTTCTCTTGGGGTATATTCGGTGACTTTGAGGAGGACGAGAGATCCAAGAGGCTGAAGAACAGAATGGTTCCCCTTGACGATGAGCACAGACACGCCCGCGGTAGATTCCTCATGGGTAAGGAGGCGTACGAGTGGGCTGAGAACTATATGTGGGGCACGGGCGGCTATCAGGGACACACGGTGCCCAGCTACAAGAAGCTTCTCACCCTCGGTATAGGCGGCACTCTTGCGCAGATCGATTACTACGACTCCATCACCCCTGCGAGCAACGTGAAAAAGAAGAACTTCTACGAGGCTTGCCGAATTATCATGAAGGGCTTTTCCGCGTGGTTTCTGAAGCTTGCCGCAGATGCTGAGGAGCTTTCGGCTAAGGTCGATGGCGAATGGGCAGGACAGCTTCTTGACATGGCGCGCACCTGCCGCGAGATATCCTTTGACGCTCCGAAGACCTTCCGTCAGGCGGGACAGCTCATGTGGGGCTACTGCCTGTGGGATTGGGTAGACTGCCTCGGCAGGTTCGACCAGTTTATGCTCCCCTTCTGGACGGGTGCTGAAGAAGAAAAATATATGCTTGCAGACCTTATGCTTAAGTTCTGGGAGCACGGTATACATAACATCACCATAGGCGGCGTGAAGCCTGAGGACGGCTCACCTGCCGAAAACGAGCTCACCTACCTTGTGCTTGCCATCATTCGCGCAAACCACGATGTTCACCCGAGGGTCACTCTCCGAGTACACGATGACACTCCCATGGAGCTTCTCGAATACGTCACGGAGATTTGGGGCGACCAGATGAGCGACCCCACGGTGGCGAGCGACAAGCAGATAATCGCGGGACTCATGGGCTACGGAGTGAGCCTTGAGGACGCGAGAGATTACACCATCCTCGGCTGTCAGGAGATCGAGATCCCCGGCAAGAGCAATTTCGGCTGTGAGGACGGAGTCATCAACTTAGCGAAGCTTCTGGAGCTTGCAATGTACAACGGACGCGACCGTATCCACTCCGACGTGCAGGTGGGTCTTGCCCTCGGTTCTCTTAAGGATCACGATACCTTTGAGAAGATGTGGGACGCGTACGTGGGACAGGTTGAGTATTTCACGAGATATTTCGTCGACCTTTGTGACCGCGGAATGGATATCCGCGTTGCAAACGTGTCGAAGCTTGTCAAGTCCTGCATGACGGAGGCGTGCATTGAGCGCGGACTCCAACTTGACGACGGCGGATCCATATACAATTACGGATGCGTTGAGACTGCCGGTGTTGCGGCGGTGGGAGATTCGTTGTACGCCATGAAGAAGCTCGTTTACGATGAAAAGAAGATCAGCCTCGAGACACTCGACGCGGCGCTGAAGGCGAATTTCGAGGGGTACGAAGAAGTTAAAAAGATGCTGTACGACGCACCGAAGTACGGCAACAACGATCCGGAGGCGGACGCCATGACGGCGAAAGTCATGGAGCATTTCTGGACGGAGATCGGTAAGTACACCTCCCGCCGCGGTCAGCCCTTCACGGGTGCTTGCTCACTGCTTGGCGGCGGCACGGGTATGGGCGAGCAGACGGGAGCTCTTCCCGACGGACGTCGTGCGGGTGAGACTCTCGGCAACACCATCGGTCCGAGAACGGGCTCCGACAAGAGCGGAGTTACCGCAATGCTCGCTTCCGTTGCGCGTATGCCCCTTCACCTTGGCATGGGCGGCACCGGATGTAACGTGCTCTTCCCCAAGGAGATCCTGCAGACTCCCGAGTCACGTGCAAAGGTGGCGGGACTTGTAAAGACTTACATGAGCATGGGCGGTCAGCTTGCGCAGATCACCACCGCGTCCCTCGAGGACATGAAGGACGCGCAGATCCATCCCGAGAATCACGAGGACCTCATCGTCCGCGTGGGCGGCTTCAGCAAGAAGTTCAACGAATGCTACAAGAACACTCAGGATGAGCTGATCAAGAGATACGGAGATTGATGGGTTTCCCTTTGGGAAACGTGAAATTATATGTGAACTTTAGAATACAGATAAACTTGGACCGCAGGTTGCGGGGAATGGAGGCTTATGTTGAACAGACTTGACAGATTTATTTTTGAAGGACGAAACGCCGCCTTGCGCGAGCAGATACTTAAAAGAATAAAGCCCCGTGACTTGAGGGAGGGGACGGCTACGGGTCCCGAGGATGACGGACGCGAGCCCTTCCTTGATGCATTTGAGTCACGTCCCGACGCGCCGTACATCATTTGCCTTGCTCACGGCATCGTTGACTCATGGCTTGTCAGCGATCCCATTATCACCGAGGGCGAATATTTTGTCGGATTCCAACGCCCGAGGCGGATGCTTAACGAGCATTTTTCAAAGGGTATCGTCGGTGACTGGGAATACTGCAAGAGAGTCATCGCCCTGCGCGACCGCATGGTTCCTCTCGATCGCTACTACATTGATCGCCGCGGAGTTGAGCTCATGGGCGAGGAGGCGTACGCGGCGACGGATTGGCTATGGTGGGCAGGCGGCTATCAGGGACACACGGTTCCAAGCTACAACAAGCTTCTCACTCTTGGCATAAAGGGTACGGTGGAGCAGATCGACTATTACGACTCCATCACCCCTGCGGGCAACCTGAGAAAGAAGAATTTCTACGAGGCTTGCCGCATAATCATGTACGGGTTCTCAGCGTGGTTCAAGAAGTATGCGGACTATGCCGAGGAGCTGTCAAAAACGGCAGAGGGCGAGTGGCGCGAGCAACTTTTAGAGATCGCAGAAAACTGCCGCACCGTGGCGTGGGAAGCGCCCGTAAACCTCCGTCAGGCGGGTCAGCTCATGTGGGGCTACTGCCTGTGGG